>CAKSJL010000096.1 GCA_934463345.1 uncultured Oscillospiraceae bacterium
GTTGTACTGGAGCGTTAATATTTTTCAATTCTGGGTAAAGCTTAATGAAACATAAAACCCATATAACGCCAAGCGCAACCTGTATGAGACGCCAGAATTTCGGAACAGGTCTTTTCTGATTTGAGGTCTGCTGAGCCGGCTTTACTTCTGAAAGTTCATCTGAGATTATGTATCCGTCTGAAACGGCTTCGTTTATGACTGACTGTTTCCACACACAATCATTTTCCCATTTGAAATCACCTTTTTCCAGATGTTCTATCAAATACCGGTCACTTTCCCTTAATCCATTGAAGCTGTTGTATTTTTCTGTAGTACGATATGTGTGGTCAGGGCTTTCAGTTAATATTCCAAAGTTTTCGTATTGAAGTATTGATGCCGCAACATCCTTTTTCTGCTCAATTTCCAGGTTTGTCAGAAGGCTTATAACAGCTGGGGATAATCCTGTCAGTTTATCACGATAGTAATCAAAATCATGCATATTTGCGATAGTACAGTTTTTAATCGTGGTTTTGATTTCAGTTTTAATTATTATTTTGCCGATAAAGAATGGAATAACCGATATAGTTATAGATGCAGTGATAAAAAATAATACAGAACCAGCTGCGTATTTAATATCCGGCTTTTCTGCAAAACCTTTCAATACAGTTCTTCCGCCAGGAGATACAGCAATTATTAACATAACCGCCAGGGGTATAAGCATAAGCATTTTTTCATATTTTTTATACTTTTTTATAGCCGAGAGTTCAAATACCTTTTTGTTTTTCATATTAGATATATCACACTCCTTTTGTTCCTTCAAAAGTATAACAGGGGAATGTGAAGTTATCTGTTCTGAAAAAGTAAAATTATTGTAAATAACTGAAAAGAAAGCGTATATTCTTTATCAGTATCTGACAATTCATATTTATCCCCAGTTCTTAATAAAATGTAAGGACATACATTTAAGAATCCGCTCTCACACATAATCTTGTGAAAGCGGATTCTAAGGGGGAAAAAATGAACAAAAGCAAAATAGTTCGTGATACTGTGTTTCTTACAGCTGTTGATTTTGTTATGCAGGGACTTGCACTGCTCCTGAATGTTTTTATTACAAGAAAGCTTGGATCGGCAGCTGTCGGGGCAATATCCCTTATGGGAACATTTCTCATATTTACCGGTATAATTTCAAGCGGAAATGTGTATCTGTGTTCGAGTCGTCTAATATCTGAGGAAATAGGTCACAGAAACGGAAATCCGAATATTATTTACAGATATTCTCTTGCATATTCAATGCCATTGTGTCTGCTGGTTTCACTTGTGATTTTCATATTTTCTGAAACTATATCTGTTAGCATTCTTAAATCGCCTTCGCTCGTTCTTTCGGTCAGAATAATGTCATTTATTCTGCCAATGAACACACTCAGCTGTTGCCTGCGGGGATATTTCAGTGCTTACAGAAATGTTGCGTTTGGCGCAATTGGTTCAGGTATAGAATTCTGCGTAAAATCAGTGTTATTCGCAGTATTTGTGCAGTTTTATATATATGACGGAAAAATAAATACATTTACAGCGTTTGCGGTGAGTATGGCTGTTGGACAGCTTGCAGGTCTGATATATCTTGTGATATGTCATATCAGATATAGGAAAAGCAGTAACTTCGGCGCATCAATGAAATTTAAATGTTTTGTTCTGACATCCATTCCAATCATGCTTAACAGTATTGTTACATCAGTTTTAAGCAGTGTAAACGATGCGCTTGTACCAATAACCCTTAAACAGTATGGTAACTCAACTCAGCAGGCACTGAGCCAGTTTGGAATATTTGAAGCTATAATAATACCGGCGTTGTTTTTTCCTTCCGGCATTCTTTGCAGTCTTTCAGCAATACTGATACCGGAGCTTTCGAGGGAGCGTGGTGCGGATAACATACAGAAAACAGCCTTCCTTACAAACCGTGTCTTACGTCAGACTTTCAGCTTTTCGGTTTTTGCGGCGGCGGTGTTTTTTTGTTTCGGAAATGAAATCGGCATACTGATGAGCGGTGATGCCTTTGCAGGAAAAATAATAAAGATTCTTGCACCGGCTGTACCGTTTATTTACCTTGAAATAATACTTGAGGGTATACTTAAAGGAATGGGCAGGCACAGCTTTTCATCCCTGAATTATCTTGTTGAATATGCTATAAGAATATCGGTTCTGCTTGTTTGTGTTCCTCTGTTCGGCTTTTATGGAATTGTAATGTCATATCTTGCAAGCAATATAATATGCAACACATCAAGAATTCTTAAAATAATAAGCATTACAAAAATAAAGTTCAGCTTTTCTGATAATATAATAATACCTCTTGTCTGTGCGCTGCTTTCAATGCAGACTGTAACACTGCTTGAAAAGCCGCTGCATCTTGAACGCATGAGCATTGCGGCAGAACCGATACTGTTCACAGTGGCTGCGGCAGTGATTTACATACTTCTACAGCGGCTTGTACACAAGGCATGCAAAAGCTATTGCGTCAGCGAGAACATGTCCTCATAGTTTTGCTTTGAAGATCAGTGGATAGGATGGATCATAAGCTTTAAAACAGCCTGAATAACTGCCGAGCGTATGAGTGAATCGTCGGCTTCTTCAATAGTTTTGTCATGCTCGCTTACCTTGACAGCTATGTATTTTGCCGGAAGCTCATTAAGCGCAAGAGCCATGACGGTATATCTGCATATATTACAGTGACAGCAGTTAAACTTGTCGAAAATGTCATCAAAACGGCTTACTATAAGCTCTTCGTTAAGGTTAATAACTTCGTATTCTTCCTCCTCTTCCTTCTTTGCTTTTTTGGACTTGGATGTCTTGGATTTTGAGGTGGATTTAGCGGATGACCTGGTTTTTTTCGCAGGCTTTTTCTCCTCTTCTTCCTCCTCGTCGTCATATTCATCATAGTCATCTTCCGGTTCTTTTGCTTTTCTGCTGACTTTTCCTGAAGTTCTTGTTTTCTTTTTAGGCTTTTCTTCTGTTTCCTCATCGTCAGGTTCTTCAGCTGCCGGCTTCCTTGAAACCGTTTTTGATTTTGCCGCAGACTGTGTGCGTGTTTTCTTTGCCGGAACTTCGTCCTCGTCCTCATCGTCAACGACCGGTTTTCTTGAACGTGTTTTCGGAGCAGCAGTCTTTGGAGCAGCTGCCTTTTTTGTTCTCGATACCTTTTTAGGAGTTTCCTCGTCGAAATCCTCGTCATCGTCAGCCTGATTCAGGGAAGGCATGATCTTGTTGAACATGACTTCCTTATTTATTTCCTGTCTGGTTTTTCGTATTGCCATTTATATAACACCTCATTAATTGCAGTTTAGTATTTCTTGTGCTAATTTTTGATAATCTTTTACTCCGGTAGCTCTCGGCGCATATTCAAATATGCTGCATTGCAGCGACTGTGCCTCTGAAAGAGCCGGACAGTTTCGGATGTAAGTATCAAAAATAGGAATATCAAAGTTTTCAGCAACCATTTTTGCCGTACCGGCTGATTCCCTGTGAAGCTTTGAAAACTTTCTGTATTTGTTTATGAGTATTCCTGCCACCTCAAGTTCCGGGTTGCAGGCTTTTTTTACATACTGAATGGTTTCGTTTACCTGTACAAGTCCCTGTAAACTGAATATGTCCGGAAGCATGGGAAGTATAACGTAGTTGCTTGCCGCCAGCGCATTGACAGTAAGAAAACCAAGTCCCGGAGGGGAATCAATAAAAATATAGTCATATTTGTCCTCAACTACCTGGAGAATATTTTTCAGTATAAATTCTCGGTTTTGTCCGGTAAATTCAAGCTCGGCGCCTGTAAGAAGAATATTTGAGGGCATAATATCTGTCATAGGCATTTTCTGTATGCAGCTTTCAACCCTGACTGCACCGGTAAATGCTTCAAAAACAGTCGGCAGATTGCTGTCAGCGCCCGTACTGAACGAAAGGTTGCCTTGCGGATCCATGTCAACTGAAAGTACGCTGAAACCCTGTTTTGAAAATGCAGAAGCAAGCGCATTTACAGTTGTGGTTTTTCCGACTCCGCCTTTCTGGGTAATAATTGCATATATTTTGCTCAAAGTACAAATCTCCTCTGAAATCAATTCTTTATGGCTGTTTTCTGGCGTGTAACAGCACATCCGGAGAACAGCATAAAATCTTTCTATACTACATTATATCAAAAAAAAACAAATATTTCAACTATAACTATGCATTATTCATAAATTTAATTATTTCATGGCTGTTTAATTATCTTCTAATGTAACGATAAATATATTAGATAAGCTTTGCTTCGGCATGAAAGGAGCTGACTTTTTATGGATATGAAAATAGGTACAAATGTATATAAGCAGTATGTTGCTTCCGGCAGCAGCGGAAACAGAGCAGCCTCAAAAATAATGGGCGGCAGCTGTAACAGATCTGCGATAAAGCAGGATTCGCTTTCTTTCAGCGCTGAAGCGGCATTGCTCAAGGAAGGTGCAAAGACTGTAAGGAGTTATGCGGCACAGATTTCAAATCCGGCGTCAGATGACCGTATAAATGCACTTAAAGAAAAAATCAAAAATGGTGAATACAGTATTTCTGCACAGCAGGTAGCGGACTCAATTCTTAACAGAAGGATCTGAACTGAGGTGATTTGCTATGGAGCATTTTGAAGAATTTTATAATTTCATGCTGGAGTACACAGAATTTTTTGAAGAGACGGCTGCTAAGGAAAGAGAAAAGATGAGCGCACTTCTTTCGGATGATTTAAGCCGCATAGAAAGATGTCTTAATGAACATCAGTCGACGTTGAAAAAAACTGAGATCTATGAAACGGAGAGAGAAAAGCTTCAGGCAAAGATAGGACTCGGTGGAAAGTCGTTCCGTCAGATCATTGCAATGACTGACGGTGAAGAACATGAGCAGCTGAGAAAGCTGTATAACCGCTTTAAGGTTGCCGTTGATAATGTTTCGCATTCAAACAAAACTTCATTGCAGATTGCGGAAACAAATATGAGAATAATTGAGAGTATGTCACCATCGGTGAATGATGCAAAATGCTATGACAACAACGGCGTTTCTTCAAAGCGTCGGAATATTGGCATTCTTAATACTAAAATATGATTCGGAGGTAATTTGATTTGAGACCAACATTTTTGGGATTTGAAGCTGCCAAAACCGGCGTTTTTACAAGCCAGAAGGCACTTGATATAGTAGGACACAACCTTTCAAATGTAAATACAGAAGGATATACCCGGCAGCGTGTTGACCAGGTATCTCAGTATGTGAGGGCTGACGGTGCCAGACTGAAACCGGATATGGTGTCCCTTGCAGGTATGGGAACATATATAGAGGGCATTGAGCAGCTAAGAAATAAAAGGCTCGACAATGCGTACCGTCAGGAAAGCTCTAATGCAGGTTATTATAATCAGCAGTCGGAGATGCTTTCAGACATTGAAAAAATACTGAATGAACTTGATGTGGGTGAAGACGGAAACGGCTATGGCTTGAGCTTTGCTGTAAAGGATATGTATACTGCTCTCCAGGATTTTACATATAATGCAAGCTCGGAAGCTGATGCAAATGTATTTGCAAATTCTGTTCTTAACGTTACACAGACTTTAAACAAGCTTTCAAAGAATCTTACAAAATCAGCTAACCAGCACAAGGAAGAAGTTCAGATAAATGTTGATGAAGTAAATTCAATGCTTAAGGATCTGGCACAGCTTAATAAAACTATTCGTCAGTCAATGAATACGAACAATTACAGTGATCAGTTCGGTCCAAATGAGCTGAAGGATCAGAGAAACCTTATTCTTGACAAGCTGTCCGAATATGCCAGCCTGAGAGTTGAGGATCAGACGGACGGAACAATTATCGTTGAAATGAATGGTCATAAGTGCGTATGGGG
>CAKSJL010000097.1 GCA_934463345.1 uncultured Oscillospiraceae bacterium
CAAATTCTTGAAACAAAAGGAGCAAAATATCGTAACATCTATTTTGATTCTAACAGCGATGCCGGAAAGTTTGCACTGGGTGTCACTGCATTCCCGACAACTTATGTTATTGACAGAAACGGTGATATTGTTGGTGAAGCACTTCTTGGCGGTATTGATAATGACGACAATCTTAATACACTCCAAAATACAATTGATGAAGTTCTTGCAAAGGACGCTCAAAAATAAAACTAATCTCGATAAGCGGATGCATAAGATGTATCCGCTTTTTTAGCCAGTTACAACGAGAAAATGCATGTTCACAACAAAAACCGGCACAGAATGTAATTTTGTGCTATAATGTGACACGAAAAAATTTCTTTTTAATGAAGTGTACAGTGGTAAATCGAAGCATGACCCTACATTTAAGGTTGAGTTGTTTTCAATTATATGCTAGATTTTTTTCTTATTTTATGGTATGATAGAGATAATTCAATCATGAGAAACCACTGTGCTAAGGTAACTGGTGTCTGTTGTTTACGGAAAGGGTGGTTAATTTGATTGTATAAAAATAATTTGAAAGTTGCACATTTAAAGTGTATATATGGAGGTAATTAATTATGAGTATGAAAGAAGCTTTGGAAAATTATTTCAAAAGACTCGAATCATCTTGTCAAAATAAGAACGGTTGTATGCCCAAGACAGTTTATGTAGAAAAATGTGATCTTCATGGTATCTACATTAAAGGTAGCCTTGACCAAGAAGGATATGCTGAATGGAAACCGATATTGCAAAATCAATTCATCGATTTTGAGCAAATAGAAAAAGAATTGGGATTTAAAATCAATGAACAAATCAAGCAATTCTTTACCACATATTGGTTTATGCAAATGTACGGGAATTATAACGGAAATGAATGTTACTTTAATAAAATTGTTCCTAATGCTGACATAAGAGATATAATTCTTAAATCACATTACAGTGGAAATATTGATTATATGAAGCCGCATAATTATTTTCATATCGGTGATGTTGATAATATCGATCATGAGGATTGTGGACTCTATGTTGAAAATTCCACTTGTAAAGTAGTTGGAATAGATTGGGATAGTGCTATGGATTGTGATTTTTCAAAACCGCTTTCAGAATTTATGTTTAAAATTTGTGATTCGTTAGAAGAATTGATAGATACGATGGAAGTAAAGCGATTTTAAAGGGCGTTTTTTGTTTCATTTTTATTGTATCACTCTAGAGCTTTTTAAGTTTTATTGTTTAGAAAAAAGAAAGGACGAAAGCAACATATAGTAACAGATACAATGGGAAATCTGCTTTATGAGCACCTCCATGTCGATTTTAGCTTGTGAAGACAGGTTCTGATACCAATTTTATCCTTGATGTGCTTTGTAATCGTTCTGATTTTCTTGAAAACTCACTGAAAATCTGGAAGCTATGTGAGGTAAAAAAGATTGAGGGTTATATATCTGCTCTATCGATTCCTAATATTGTTTACATTCTCAGGAAAGAACTTACACCTCAAAAAACTATGGAAATCATTTCAAGACTTATGACAATATTTGAAGTGGCTGAATTAAGGTCGAGTGATTTGAAAAATGCAGCTGAAATGTGCCTTAACGACTATGAAGATGCTGTACAAATGTGCTTTGTAAGGCGTATCAAAGCAAGTTATATTGTAACGCGAAATGTCCGTGACTTTAAAGAAAGCGAATTGTTGAATAGGATTTAAATTGTATAATATTTTAAAGAAGCACCGGAAGGAGTGGATTATATGTGCAAAGCTATGGAAGATAGAATTAATGACGAAAAGCTTAATATTGCCTATAATTTATTGCTTTTAGGCACTATTTCTAAGGAAGATATTGCGAAAGCCACTAAGCTTCCTATTGAGAAAATCAACAAGCTTGAAGAAGAAATAAAATCAGTTTTGGAATAAAAGTGTTATAAGCTGTTTCATTGAAAGCAATTGAATATCGTTTATAAATCGGCTGTCGTTGCTTTAAAACAATGACAGCCGGTTTTTTCTTGACAAACTATCGCTAAAGCGATATAATAATATTATAGAAATGCTATCGTTGTACCGATATAGGAGGAATAATAATGAAAGAAAAACTAACAATATATCATGGTTCAGAAAAAATAATACAAAAGCCTGTATTTGGATTTGGGAATAAATATAATGATTATGGACTTGGATTTTACTGCACTGAAAGCATTGAGCTTGCAAAAGAATGGGCTTGTTCGTCAGAATTAGATGGATATGCAAATGAATACACAATACAAACAAAAGGTTTGAAAATACTATCATTAACAAGCGGAGATTATAATATATTGAACTGGCTGTTTGTTCTGCTCCAAAACAGAAAGTTTCGCATTGATTCGGAGATTGCTTCACAAGCCAAAAAGTACATTGAAAATAATTTTGCCGTTGAATACAGAAATTATGATATAATTCAAGGCTATCGTGCTGATGATTCTTATTTTTCATTTGCAAATGCTTTTTTGAGCAATACAATTTCTATTAGTCAGTTAGAGCGAGCAATGGTACTTGGAAAATTAGGAGAGCAAATTGTTGCAATTTCTAAAGAGGCTTTTGAATGTATTCAGTTTTTTAAAGCTGTTCCTGCTTCAAAAGAACTCTACTATCCTAAAAAGCTTTCCCGTGATACATCAGCTCGTGAAGAGTTTAGAAAAGAAAAAAGCAGAGGGAATATTCTTACCGAAAAATATATGATTGACATTATAAGAGAAGGGTGGAAAAATGATGATGACAGGCTACAACGAGTTGTACTTAAATGATGCAAGAAAAAATCTTGGTGAAATGATAGAATATGCTGTTGTTGATTTGGGCTATGAACCTGATGAATTTTTTGATTACTTCATAACCTCAGGAATCGCAGATAAATTCGGCAAAGGAAATCCTAAGTATACAGTAGGTATGTCAGGCATAGAGCTTGCAGAGTGTGTTTTGAAAGCAGTCGGGATTGAAATCAAGGTTAAAGAATGTGACCACACAGGGTATAAGGGAATTGCTTATTGGAGCGGTTGGATTCTGGCTTATTATCAATGGAAAACAGGCAGACGATTTGAAGATATTACAGATGATGGTCTTACCCTTTCAAAGGTTTTCTCAATGTACATTTTACATGAAGCTGATGACAGCAAATTTGTAGAAACAGCAGATGAGATAATCGCAAGAAACAGAGCAAAACAAAAGTCAAAACTATCTGTAATAAGAAAGGCACGAGGGTTTACACAGTCAGAGCTTGCCAGAGTAAGTGGTGTCTCCTTGCGTATGATACAGTTATATGAACAAAAGCAGAATGATATCCGTAAAGCTCAGGCAGATACTGTACTTGCACTTTGTAAAGCATTGGGGTGCGATATAGAGGATTTGATAGGGTGATGGAATAAAAATATGCATTTTTTTGACAGATGGCATAAACGATATTATTTTAGCAATTTATCAACTGCCTTGAGATTCAACAAATAAAACGAACGATTGCCTTGTTTATTGGTGATCAGCAGTTCTTCGGGAATGCGTTTCAGCCTTGAACGAACAGTGTTATATGTCATTTTCATTTTATGTTCAAGCTCTTTTTGAGAAATTCCCATGTTGGAAAACAGTGCTGCCTGAATTAGATAGTCATATATTCTGCACATACTTTCATCCTCTGCATTTGGCAGTTGTGTGATCAGATTAATATAATGCATCAATTTTTCGGAACGTTCTGATAAAGCCTGATAAAGTTGATGCATGGAAACATCTACAATTTCCAGAAACATTTCTGCAAAGGGAGTGAGATCACCTCTGTTATTGTAATGATTGCAAATTTTAAAGGCTTCATAATACTTGTTTATATGCTCTTTAATCGTAAAAGAGATACGATAACCAATTAGTTTATTTAAGTTCTGAGAAAGCATATAACTGCTGATAAAACGACTGGTACGCCCATTGCCTGTATAGGTTAAAGAATAACGGGTTTGTACAGATTTTAAGAATGGAAGAGTTAGGTAATCACACCTTGCCTATTAAGGAATACAACAATATCAGAGTGGTAACATTCAAGGATATTGATATGGTTCATGAGAGACCTGATGGAACTGCAAGAAAGAGGTTTAATGATAACAAGAAATACTTTATTGAAGGCGAAGATTATTTTGTGGTGAAGCCATCTGAAATAAATAATCGTGGAACTACCCTTATTACTGAAACGGGCTATCTTATGCTTGTAAAATCATTTACAGATAACCTCGCCTGGAAAGCACAGAGAGAACTTGTTAATACTTATTTTAGAGTTAAAGATGTTGTAACGATGATGGGAGCAATGGCAAGAACAATACCATCCAAAATGGATGATATGGAATCACAAAATTCTAATCAAAATTACTCATCTAACTTCTGCCAATTAATAATTGAGACTAACGTGTCTGTCCGAGATTTGTTATACAATTATAATGTTAGGTAAGATAAAAGATACAAAAAAACGCCCAAAACTCGATAAATACTGCGTTTGAGGGCAAAAAAAAGTTGCTAAAAACGCAACTTTTACGTTAAAAAATTGCGTTTTTCGCAACTTTTCAGGCGTAGTTTAAGCATACAGATTTCTTCTGCCATGGGGATTGTGAGTTGATGTTTGGTATATGTTGTCTCATTACCTTGAGCTGTTAGTCTTTTTTTGACTAAAAGCCTTGAATTTATAGTCTGAACCAGCGCCCTGAATCGGGGTAATGGTTTTATTCTCGGTGACGTTTTGTCGTTGAGTTTTAACGATTCGCTATATCTCAAGTACTGAAACGGTACTTGAGAGGGTGGGGTAACGTTTAGTTACTCCATTGGCTGACCAAACGTTTTGTTCTGTAGGGGTGTCACGTTTCGTTACACCCTTTGTATAACTGAACCCATATTTGGGTTTAGTATAATACCGTCGCAATTCACGACGGTATTGGAAACCCTAACAAAACCGTAATTAATGAGTCAGGTCTTTACAGCCTGATACTTTCAAGCAAACTCCCAAAAGCAAAGAAGTTCAAACGCTGACAATTGATGGTGAGCCTTGGTTTGTAGGAAAAGATATTGCAGAAATGCTTGATTACAACGATCCTACAAAGGCATTGAGAATGCACGTTGATGAAGAAGACAAGGGGTGGACAAAATGTCCACCCCTGGAGGTAGGCAAAATGTTATCATTATCAATGAGAGTGGTCTTTACAGTTTGATACTTAAAAGCAAACTTGCTTCCGCAAGACAGTTTAAACACTGGGTTACATCTGAAATTCTTCCAGATAAATTTGTTAGACTCTTGAACTAATATCGTATATAGTGTTGAACATGGTGTGTTCCTCCTTTTTGAATTCAGCCTTTGTTGCTTTGACTGTAATTATATTATACACCTATTTTCGATGTAATTCAATAGGAAATTCTCGCAAACTTTACACCACTTTTTTATGTAATTTTACATTGATTTACGGTGTGATTTGTGCTATAATTATAATGGTAAATAGGGCATTGTACATCTGTGCCCATGAAAGAGAGTTGAAAAGCCATGCCGATAAAATACAAAGTTGATGTTCTATCAAATTTAAAAGCGGCTGGGTATAATACTAACAGACTTCGTAAAGAAAAACTATTAAGCGAAGGAATGATGTAGTATAATAAAACTTGACACTCCAACCTCAAAGGAATAAAATAGGAAAAGAAAAAAATGGAGGAAAAGG
>CAKSJL010000098.1 GCA_934463345.1 uncultured Oscillospiraceae bacterium
TTCAGTAAACATATTTATCGCTGAATGCTCCCCGTACTTCTTTATCGGCAAAATTCCTGTCATGTACGCAAGGGCAACATAACTCTTGTTTTTTAGCAAATCACGCAGAAAATTAAGGTAAGTTGTTTGTGAATCGTTGTCTTCTTTATGTCGGCGGAATATGCAGTCCCATTCATCTATAATGAAAATAAATGGAATTTTAAACTGTGCAAACACTTTATCAAGCACATTTATAAGAGTAACACGTCTTGGAAATTTAGCATCAGGAAATTCTTCAGTAATCTCATCTATTATATCTTCTTCAATGAATTTTACCATTTCTTTTATATTTTCAGCCTCATCAAGATATTTTACCATATTGATATGAATGACATTATATTTATTGAGATGTTTTTCAAATGAATCAGCTTTAGCAATTTTGTATTTGCTAAACAATCCCCTTGAATCGCAGCCACGGCTATAGTAGGCAGTCAGCATATTCGCTGCCATTGATTTTCCGAAACGTCTTGGACGGCTTACGCAGATGTATTTTTGTTCCGTACGCAGCACTTTATTGGTATATGACATCAGTTCAGTTTTGTCAACATATATTTCAGAATTTAAAGCCTCCTGAAAATCAATATTATCTGGATTTAGTAGTATTCCCATTTGCAGCACCTCCTGCGATTTTGTTAACTATATTATATCACGATTTAAACTATTTTGCAATGATTGTTACGTTTTGGTATGAAATATTATGACCACCTTAGAGTTTAAATTCGCTAATTTCTGTTTTATTTACATAGTATAACAGTAAGATAGGAAAATAGTCAAGATATGAGTTTATATTTCTCTGGAGATTATAAAGAGAAACTGTGGTTGAAAATTATAGTTTTAAATTGATTTGAAATTTCTAAGAATAAATCGCCCCTGCATAAAACAAAACGCACAATTTTATGCAGGGGCGATTATTTATGTCATTTTAACACATAACCGACAGCGCAGACATCGGCTATGCAATGAACATCATTAGTTGTTTTGGCTGTATGTAACCCACTGGTAACGTGCTGTGAGAGGTGTGTTGCCATCAAACGGGTTAAGCCAGTCATCAACACCTTTTCCAGGCCATACATTCATCATAATTTTTCCGGGTGTTGAGGGTATATTGTTATAAGCTGTATAAACTGCCTTTCCGTCAATATACCATGTTATATGATCTTGCTGCCAGTCAAATCCGTAGGTATGGAATCCCTTTGATGCATCAAATCCAAGGTCATACATATATTCATGGTTTCCAATTCCGTTTGTATAATAGTTAAGCTGAACCTTTGTTGTATCCTTTCCGAGTATCTCTATGTCTATTTCATCCCATGGATTGTTGTCAGACGGACCTGTGTATGTGAAGAATGAGGACACAACGCCATCATTCTTGATAGCCTGCATTGATGTTTCATAATAACCGTATCCATAAAAATCTGTTGTACGGTATTCAGCAGCAGAATAATTATACTGTCCGGAATGATCCTTGTCAATCGTCAAATTAAGTACTCCGCCTTCAAATGAAGTATTCTGTTTATACCATCCACAGTCAAAGCAACTACCGTTTGTCCAGCCGTCAGAAGCAAAGAATACAGGTGTTTCGCCATTTCTGAAATCAGCTGTAACTGTTGCATTTTTGTTCATTGGCGTACCATAGTCTGCTATGCCATACGAAACGGTAGTAGTTGTTTCAGCCGGTGAAGTAACAACAGGCTGTGTTGTGGTTGTTAACGGCTCTGTTGGCTGTACAGGGGGCTCAGTCGGGTCAACTGTGCCTTCTTTTGAAAATTCGGTTATTTTTCCGATTATATATTTCTGGAGCATTACTATATCAGCAACAGTATTTTTTCCGTCCTGATTGACATCAGCAGCCTTTGCAGATGCAGCCGATGAGAATACACCATTTTTTACGCCTCTTTTTGCAAGAACATCATCAAAGCAGTTTATGATTCCGTCACCATTTACATCACCAAGTGTATATTTATCAGATGATGAATCAGTACTGCCGGTAAGTGAGATAAGATATGTAAGAGGTGAGTTCCAGTATATAGTGATTTCATTTGTTGAATAGCTTTCCGAATTATCAACATATCTCTTTGCAGCAGGGAGGTCCTGACAATATGCCTTTGCCGCACTATCTTCAAGATTCTGGTTAACACCACCCACAAGCATTCCCTTCATAGCCTTTCCGACTGCCATTGACGGTCTGTGATGTGGGTTTTCAGGAGATACTGTTCCATAGCCCGTAAAGAAGCATTCTCCGACAGGATTTACACCCATCAGATAGTCAAGCTGCGCATTTGCAGAGTCAAGATACTTGTTATCTTTTGTAACATCATAAGCAATACCAAGTATAACACCTTCATTAGCTACAGTCATGTTGCTTCCCCAGTCATATTTTGTGAGTGCAACACCGTAAGGCGAGCTGTCCGAACGTGAAACCAGAGTATTAGCTTGAGATATAACAGCGTTTTTGGCTTTTGAGTATGCCTGCGAATCTTCGCTTATATTACCAGCTGTCAGTATAGCGATATTTCCATAATCACCGACATGCGCCCATTCAAGTCCCTTTGACGAGGTCATACTGTTGAATGCATTTTCATATTTGCTACTGTTTGTTGCACGATAAAGCTGTGCAGCTGCCCAGTAGCGCTCATCCTTGTCTGATGTATCGCCGTATTCACCGGTTGTAATATCCTCCGGATTTTTGAAAATCAGATTAGGATTTGCTTCAAGAAAACTCCATGCAAGTTCTGCACGTTCAAGACAATCGTTGGCAAACGATGCATCAACATCGCTGTAAAATTCATACGCTAAAGCCATTGCAGCACAAAAGTCAGCAGTAGAAGTGGTTGTAACAGGAGTAACAATCAGCGGATCAGTTTCCTTTTCAGGTGACACATATCCCGGAAAACTTTCGCAGGTTACTTTGTGGTAAACACCGCCGTCTGCTCTCTGCATTTTTTTCATCCACTCAAGCTCATAACGTACCTCATCAAGTATGTCAGGAATTCCGTTTCCGCTTTCCGGGATTCCTATATTATCACCATAAAGCGAAGGATCTGACTGATATGCATACAGAAGATCAGCAACCGCTTTAGCAGCAGGAACTACATATCTGCCATAGTCACCAGCATCATGCCATCCGCCGGAAACGTCAATTTTTTCATTTGTACCGTAAATTGTTGCTGTACCTGTATGACATGCAGGATGACTGAAATCGCTGTCACTTACAGCTGTTCCGCAACGCTGAAGATAAAGCATTCTTACGCTGTCATCAAGGAGATTTGAATATATACCGTCACCGATCTCAAAAGTGTACGAATTATCAAGGCTGCCACAGGTTATGTAATACTTTCCTTTTTCTGTAACAGTTGAAAAATCACCTGTTCTGTTTGTTTCACCTGCGCTGGTGTTGTTTATTTCATCTGAAAGCTTTCCGGTGTAAACAACCTTTTTTGTTTCTGCATTTACAACGGAAAATTGATCCGTTCCGCTGACATTTCTGAAAACCGCCGTTTTTCTGCTGTCCTGCCTGTAACCTATCTGATTTGTTGTTATAGGCGGTTCATATGGTCTTGTTGCAGAATAGTCAACCTTACTGTCATCGATAAGTTCAAGTGAAACATTGTCAAGGTAGATTTTGTGTTCTGCAAGAGCTCCCTCATGTTTTTCCTGGATTCCGCAGTTGAAAACAAGCTTTGACATAATATCTGTTTCTGCTTCCATTGTAAACTCATAGTCTACAGTCTGAGGAGTTGAAGTAAGCTCCAGCCCCTTCCATGTGTATGCCTGATAAGTACCTCCGTTTTGCTGTATCATTGCTTCAATATATCTGTCAGTCGTTGAAGATATATCATATTTCAGACGATAAACTCCATTCTGATAAAGAGGTATTATATCATAAAACATCTGAACTGAATAATTCAGCTTTCCTACATTGCTTACTGTAAGAGCAAGACGTCCGTTTTCAGTTCCAAGAGAGCATACGCCTCCGCTTTCCTTATAGGTTCCCCATCCTGTAGAACCTGAATCAAAGGTAGAATTGCTGATAATATTTGATGCAGCATAAATTGGCGACGGTATTGCCGGAATTGCCGCTGTTATGACCGCACATGCTGCAAGCATAGCCATGCAGCGCCTTAGTGTACCCCTTCTCATAATAAAAACTCCTCTCATTTTCGTCAATATACTTTAGATCGTGTTAACATAAAAATGAAATGCACATCTTTTCGGCATAATTTCACGCCAACAGCGTTAAAAATTCTTGCCAGACGCAAGTATACTTGCAAACTTTTGCCTTGTTTGCGTAGAAATTCTGCACGAAAATTCACACAAGCATTTTATGTGAACACGCTCTAAAACAACGTCCATAATTAATCGAATACATGTATATATTTTACTATTAATGATGTACAATTATATACAACTTTATTGATAAAAATAGTAGATTCATGACATAGAAACCCGCTCTTATGAGCAGATAAAAATATATTTAAAGCAAAATATAAAAATTATTTCTGTTCAAAATTATCCTGATCTGATTCTGGAGGAATGTTTGCAGATATATTTGCGTTTATGTTGAAATCAGGGATAGTATGTTGTTTTTTGTATTTTTTAGGAGTGATCCCCATGTATTTGCGAAATATTTTTATGAAATAACTTTGTGAACTGAAGCCAAGAATATTACTTATTTCAATGTCACTGTATTGTGTATAAAGCAGCAGTGAAGCAGACTCTTCAATTTTCAGCCTGTTTATATATTCACCGAATGATTCCCCGGTTTCTTTTTTAAAAAGCCTTGAGAGATAGGATGTACTTATTTTCAAGTGAGCTGCTACATCATCAAGAAGTATGCGACTGTGAAGATGACAGATTATATAGTCAATGGCATGAACTATCTGTCTTGAATAAACTCCTCGAAGCTTAATCCGACGCATTTTGTCAGTATAACTCTCGATCATCTCATAGTGAACCTTTCGTATTTCTGCTTCAGTTTTACAAGTATCGGTTTTTTGTATATAAAGGTCACTTAAATTATAGGATTCCTCTGGAGTCATACCGCCTTTAATACAATATCTTGCTATAATTGCAACCAAGACTACCATATGATATTTCAGGTTACGCAGAGGATCATGACTTAGAATTCCGCATCCATCACAAAAAAGAGGTTTCATGAAAACCCTTACCAGATCCATGTTTCCGGAGCATATACTTTCATAAAAAGCTATTTCACGGTCGAAAGAAGCATGTTCAAAATTATTTTCACGCTGATTGAACAACTGTTCTGCAATCTTTTTTTCTGTTTCAGCATTCATTATTTTCACCCAGGATAATTTTATCATAATTCAGCTTTAATTGCAATCGTTATACATTTACACTTCAATACGTATGTTTTGAAAGACGTTTTTTATCTGTGATTTTGTAAAAATCTAACCCCGATTCCATTGTGGAATCGGGGTTTTTGGACGATCAGAGAAGAAGAGCTTTAAGAGCTCTTCTTTTCTTGAGGTAATTAAAAGAGATCGAAATATGTCTTTCCATATTTCCAGTCAAGATGATATTGTATAGTGGACTGTCCAACCAAGGATACTATAAGAAATCAACAAGGCCAAGAGGGAATTCACGTTTAGGGGAATGAAGTCTGAAATTGAAAACAGCAAGATGAA
>CAKSJL010000099.1 GCA_934463345.1 uncultured Oscillospiraceae bacterium
CAATTATTCCGAGCTTTTCAGTTAGCTGCATTTTTCTTCACCCTTTTAAAGAATATTTCTGTATTATCATCACTTATCAGTATTCTTCCCGATTTTGTAAGCTCCAGTATAGCAAGGAAGGTTGCAACTCTTTCTGAACGTCCTGTCATACCTTCAAACAGTGAATCAATTCTTGAAACACCATTTTTATAAAGACTTTTTAGTACAAAGACAACTTTTGAGATGACAGATACAACTTTTTGCTGAACAACAGCATTAATTTTCTGTTCATCAGCCCTTTTCATAAGATCTGTCTTTTTTATGTTCATTTGCGAGAATGCTTCAATAAGTTTGTCCGGAGAATGCTTTAACTTATATTCGCTGTCCAGTTCCAGCTTTAAAGGCTCTCTTACAAATGTATCATTGCCACAAAATTGTTCTTTAAGTCTTTCAGCTGCTTTTTTGCAGAGTGAGTATTCTATGAGCGCTCCTTGAAGCTCTTTTTTTATTTCCTCCGCCGACTGAGGCTTCGGAAGAAGGGAAACTGTTTTGATGTAGATAAGCCTTGCTGCCATTTCAAGAAATTCACCTGCAAGTTCCAGATCCTGTTCTTTTGCCTGCTCAATATAAAGGAGATATTGTTCCAGAAGCTTCGAGATTTCAATATCATTTATATTCAGTTTGTGCTTTGAAATCAGATGAAGGAGCAAATCAAGCGGACCTTCAAAAACATCCAGTTTAAAGGATATTGTCTCCAAATCAGTTCGCTCCCATCAGCTTTGGAATAAAGTCGGTTATCAGGAAAAAGAAATTGATAACATGTTCTGTGAGAAACTGAAGCGGCTTGTCAAGAATACCTGTCACAATTATCCCTAAGAATACTATGTTTACTATCATCTGATTGTTATATATCCATCTGTCAAATTTTGCGCTTGTATAGTAGCTTACAATTTTTGAACCGTCAAGCGGTGGAATTGGAATAAGATTAAATATAGCAAGCCCTATGTTTACCGAAATAAAGAACCTGATTATATACATCAGTATAAAAAAAGGAGTTGTTTCACCGGTTGCTCCGTAATACCATTCAACTGCATTTGGGAGGTTAGCAAGTATACGGTAAATAACAGTTGCGATAAATGCAACTATTAAGTTTGAAAGAGGTCCAGCAGCAGCAGTTACTGCAACGCCTAGTCTCTGCTTTTTGAATTTAAGAGGATTTATTGGAACAGGTTTTGCCCAACCGAAAGGAGTTAGTAAAAGACATATTGCACCGACAATATCAATGTGCGCCAGTGGATTTAAAGTAAGTCTGCCGGCATAAGCAGCGGTGTCATCGCCCATTTTGTGTGCAGCCCAGGCATGAGCGAATTCATGAACAGGCAGAATCAGAAAAATAATAAGAATTTTTGTAAAGATCTCAAGTATCTTATCCATCATATTTATATCCATAATATCCAACCTTTCCTTAATGCAATTATATTTATTATACAGTATATCATGGCTTTTTTCAAGTATTATACTGAAAATAAAAATTTCTGGTGTTGAAATAATCAGACACATTAAAATGAATGTGTAAATTGAAACAAGTTTATTGACATTTACGATTGAAAGAAGTATAATTAAATAAATAAAAGTAAAAGCGGACAAGTTACTATTTTATTATGAAATGGTGATATGACACATTAATTAAAGATATTATGAGAGGAAAATATACTGAAGGGAGGAAGTATATCATAAAATTGATATACGATATTTATGAAATGTTATTTTAGAGCGTGGTTAACATTGTGCATATTCAGCTTTTCATTGATGACTTCTGTATTTTCTGCCCAAGCAATTGATGAGTTATCATCAGACCTGACAGAGGAAGAAATTCAACTTGATGAAATTCAGCTTATGCCGGAGGATAGTGCTGTCAGTTCAGATCTGCTTCCGGGTGTCAGGTATCTGTACAATGCTGATACATTTTCGTATTATGATCAGTTAAATGAAAATAATCAGGTAGCGTATGATGCAATGAAAGTATGGCTTACGCCGGATGAAAGTGAATTTACTGTTTCACTTCCTGACGCAATTTCATACAAAACTGAATCAACTGATATGAGCAGTTGGGATACAACTCAGTATAACGAATTCTGGAATTTGATTTTCAGTAATATTATTTATGGAAAAATGGCTCTTTCCTATGATTACCCTGAGCTGTTCTGGCTGGATAGCAATAAAATTAAAATTTCCATAGGAAGCGCAAAGGTAAGTCAGAACGTTATAACTGGAATTTACACAATGAAAATATCTCAGATAAAAATGCAGGGAAGCGTCAGTGAGGAGTATACTGATGTTGATACGGCGCTTGAATACAAAAAACTTATTGAAGATTCTGTTGATTCTTTTGAAGTAAAAGGCGATGACAGGTATCAGCAGGTAAAATATATACACGACTATATTGCAGGAACTGTTACATATAATGCCGACGCTCCGTTTCACGATGCCGTAACAGGACTTTTTACTGAACCATACCAGATTGTATGCGAAGGATATTCAAAGGCATTTAAGATTTTGTGTGATAAATCAGAAATACCATGTATAGTTGTTCCGGGAAATATCAATACTTCCAATAATACAGGGCATATGTGGAATTATGTGATGATGGAGGATAATAACTGGTATGGAATTGACTGTACATGGGATGATACAAATATGGAATCCAATCCGGTCAAATATACATATTTTCTGAAAGGTTCGACAAAGTTCAATACGAATCATACACCGGACACACAGTATGTAAACATTGGATTTACATATCCGGAGCTTAGCAAAGAAGATTATGTTTACGATAAGACTGATCCATTGGTTACAACGGCGCCTGTTCAGACAACTGTTCCGTATACCACAAAAACAACGATTATTACATCCGTTAGCATACTAGCATCATCGGTTTCATCTATAGCTACTGAAACAAAACCAGTTGTAACAACTGATGTTCATACACATATAAAAGGTGACTATAACCTTGATGAAAAGATTGATGTTTCAGACATGGTTTTGTTGAGAAAACTGCTTACTGGAGCAGTGAAAATGGATGATAGTATTCCAAATGATGATCTTAACGATGATAATATAATAAATATATTCGATTATATTATTCTTTCAAGAAAAATTTTAGGAGGATATTAAAAATGAATTTTTTACTTCCTTTTTTGGCTGCACCAGCAACTGGTGACCATAGAAATGTTGCTCTTTATATAATTATAGCAGTTATTGCCGCAATTTTAATTGTACTATTTATATTGCTTGGCAAAAAAACAAAAAAATAATTATAAGAAAATTATAGTTCTGCTTTGTGAAATTTCTGTGTTTTGGTTGACATGCAAGGTCTGTTCTGTTAAAATTAATGTATGAGAAATCATAAATTGCACTGTAGAGGATGATTGTTTTGTTCGGTTATATAAGACCGTTTAAGCCGTATATGAGGATGAGCGATTTTCAGATATATACTGGCTTTTACTGCGGACTATGTAAAAATCTTGGTAAGAATTACGGACAACTTTACAGAATGATGCTAAGCTATGATTTTGCATTTTTAGGGATTCTTTGCTGCTCATTGAATGAAACTCCGCTGCATTTTGAACCTCAGCACTGTATAATTCATCCTTTGACGAAAAAAATGTGTCTGAAAAACAATGAAGTGCTTGACTATACGGCAGCCGCCGCTGTAATATCTGTTTATCAGAAGCTTAGCGATAGTATTTCTGATACAGGATTTATTAAGTCACTGCCATATCGTTTCATAAAACTTTTGGCGGGAAAGGGATATAAAAAAGCAGTAAAAAAATATCCTGATACAGCTGGTAAAATACAATTGGAAATGAACAGGCAGTTTAAGCTTGAATCGGAAGGGTGCAGTTCGCTTGATTATGCATGTGAACCTACCGCACAGATAATGTCAGAACTCGCATCAAATGTTACTTCTGAAAAGGAACAATCGGAAATTTTCAGTAGCTTTGGCTATCATCTTGGAAGGTTTATATACCTTGCTGATGCATATGATGATGCTGAAGATGACCTTAAAAAAAATAATTACAATGTTCTTTTGAATTATAGTAAAGATGTTCATTCTGCTAAAAAGCTTGCATCAGAAAATATAAATATGAGTCTCTGTATGATAGCAGAATATTACAGTAAAATAAAAATTAATCGCTTTAAAGAAATAATTGATAATGTTATTTTTCTTGGCTTAAAAAATTTTTCTTTGTTCAAGAAAAAAGAAAAGAAGCGTGAAATAATTCTTTAGCGCAATACGTTAGAAACAAAGGAGTAAAAAATGACAGATCCATATCAGATTTTAGGAATTTCCCCAAGTGCTTCGGATGATGAGGTGAAATCAGCATACAGATCGCTTTCACAAAAATATCATCCTGATCTTCATTCGGGAAACAGTGTACTTGAAGACATAGCAAATGAGAAAATGACTGAGATAAATTCGGCATATGATGAAATAATGAATTCAAGAAGAAGCACTGGTTCTTCGTTTTATGGAAGTAACTCATTCGTAGATATCAGAAGAATGATAGAAAGCGGTAATTACACAAAGGCAGATGAGGCATTGGATGCTGACCGTCAGGAAGGAAATGCAGAGTGGAATTTTTTGCGTGGAACTGTGTGTCTTTCGAGAGGTTGGTTGAATGATGCTTACACATATTACGAAAAAGCAGTTCGTCTTGATCCTTCAAACAGGGAATATCAGGCGGCATTCAATCAGATAAGCTCGAAGCGTTCCGGGCAAATGTATGGAAATCCGTACAATACTTCAAATCCTAACAGTGACAATACTGCAAATTGTTTGTGTAATGCTTGCCAGTGTCTGCTGTGTGCTGATTGCCTGTGTGACTGCTTTTAATTATGAATAAAGTAAGTTATCGTGTGGCTTTGGGTGGAATAATATCTTCTCTTTGCATTTTTTCAATGTTTATATCCGCTGTTATGCCGTTTCTTTATCTTACAATGCCGATGATAGCCGGTGCGCTTTTGACAATTATAGCTGTTGAAGTAAACAAGTCATGGGCATTTCTTACATATGCGGCTGTAGGATTGCTTTCAGCATTTATAATTCCAAATAAAGAAGCACCGCTGATATTTATACTTCTTTTTGGTTATTATCCTATTATTAAAGAACCAATTGAAAAAATACATTCAAAGGCTCTAAAGTTTTTACTTAAGCTTGTTATTTTCAATATTGTTGCAGTTGCAGATTACTATGCTACTATTTTCATTCTTGGTGTTTCAGATATGATGGACGATTTTGCTTTTTTAGGAAAACTGGGTATATATATTTTCTGGGTAGCGTGCAATGTAATATTTTTTGTTTATGATTATGCCCTAAAAGGTTGTATTGAGGTTTATATTAAAGTTCTCAAACCTAAAATTTATGGAAAAAGAAAGTGATTTTAGGTATAGAAAAATCGGTCAGGTAAGAAAACCTGACCGATTTTTTGCATCATTGAGATTAATTGAAATCGTCTTCACTTGATGGAAGCTTTGCGCCACATACTCCACAGAACTGAAATTTTTCCTGAACTTCAGATTGACAGTTAGGGCAGATTTTAACACCCTTGAGACCCTGAAGTTCAAATTTCATTTTCTTAATTCTTCTCTTTCTTGTGTTGATATCCTCACAGAAAGACTT
>CAKSJL010000100.1 GCA_934463345.1 uncultured Oscillospiraceae bacterium
TGTCCTTGTATTCCATATCCTCCAGCCTTGTCAAACGGTTCGCCTGTCGAAATATAATTGTTGATTTCTTTTTCATTAAGAGGGTAAAATTCTACTTCTGTTTCAGCAGTAAATGAATGAACAGAATCCTTGTATATGAATGTTACTCCTGTATAAACCATATGCTTTTTGCCAGAAAGAAAGGAGAGCATTTCAAAGCATTCTTCGGCAGAGGAGGGCTTTCCAAGAACTTTGCCTTCTGCGGAAACAACAGTATCACATCCAATTATCAGCTCATCATCAGCTCTCCCGACAGCACCAGCCTTTAAAGCTGAAAGATACTGTGCATGTTTGTCCGCCGAGATATTTTCCGGAACATTTTCATCAACATCAGATACTCTGATTTCAAACTCTTTCACAGCAAGCTTCAGTAATTCGTGACGTCTCGGCGACGCAGATGCTAAAACTATTTTCATAGCAGTTCCTTCGGGTCGTAGTCAGGTTTCTTTATGAGTGCAGGATTTTCTGCTACTTCTTTTTTGTACTGTTCCTGCCATTGTTCAGGTGTGAAATCCTCAACTGAAACTGAAACGTGGCTTTCAGTACATCCAATTGCGTCAACAAGTGCCTTTGCAACACTTTCAGCAGCTTTTTCCTTTTGTTCAGGTGTTCTTCCTTTAAGCATTTTTATTGTAATATGCGGCATAATATTTCCTCCGTTACCGTAAAATGTATCTGTGTTTTCACCTAAATCTGATATTTCAGGGCAGCTTCAACAGTCTGGGGCATTACTTAAAAACGTTTTTGCCGGGTATCCGGCACAGCTATGACCGCCCTTATGCTATCAAATATAATTATATCATATTTTTCTGTATTTATCAACAATATAAAAGAGGATGATAAAAAATATAGAAGTTTTTTGTGAAAATCTCTTTTCAAAAAAGTCAAAGTATGATATAATAAATCTGAAATGCTTATTTGATCTTTGCAAATTGCAAGTAAAATATGTGTTTTGCTAATGTTGGTTTAACTGAGATCCGTTCAGTCATTACTGTGGTATTTTTTTGATTTTTTCAGTGGCTGTATACGCGGCTCTTGTTCGGATTATTTCCGAAATTGTTTAGGAGGTAAGTGAAATGAACGTTAAAGACCTTTATGAATTATGGTGTAAAAACGCTGTTGAGGATGAGGACCTTCAGCGTGAACTTAAAAATATAAAAGATAATGAGGAAGCAGTAAACGACAGTTTTTACAGGGAACTTGAATTTGGTACAGGCGGACTCAGAGGCGTTATCGGCGCTGGAACAAACAGAATGAATATCTATACTGTAAGACGTGCAACTCAGGGGTTTGCAGATTACATTAATGAAGCCTTTGAAAATCCGAGCGTTGCAATTTCCTATGACAGCAGAATAAAATCGGATGTTTTCGCCAAAGCTGCTGCGGGAGTTTTTGCTGCAAACGGTATAAAGGTTTACATTTACAGTGAGCTTATGCCTACGCCTATGCTTTCATTCGCCGTAAGAGAAAAGAAGTGCAGTGCCGGCGTTATGGTAACAGCCAGCCATAATCCTTCAAAATATAACGGCTATAAGGCTTATGGAAATGACGGATGTCAGCTTTCCCTCAGTGATTCCGAAAAGGTAATCGAAAAGGTGAATGCGCTTGATATATTCAAGGATGTAAAGACAGTAAGCTTTGACAAGGCTCTTTCTGAAGGAATGATTGAATATATCGGGGATGACGTTATTGAAATTTATTACAACAACGTTCTTGCTCAGGGAATAAATACAAAGCTTGTTGCTGAAAGCGGACTTAAAGTTGTGTACACACCGCTTAACGGAACAGGAAATAAGCCGGTAAGACATATTCTTGATGTTATTGGAATTAAAGATGTAACAGTAGTTCCGGAACAGGAAAACCCTGATGGAAACTTTACAACCTGTCCTTATCCAAATCCGGAAATCAGAGAGGCGCTTGAGTATGGTCTGAAACTTTGCAGCAGTGTAAAGCCGGATCTTCTTCTTGCAACAGATCCGGACTGTGACAGAGTAGGAATTGCTGTTCCTGACAAAGACGGTGAGTATGTTCTGATAACCGGAAACGAAGTTGGCGCAATGCTTCTGGAATATATATGCAGCCAGAGAACGAGACTTGGAACTATGCCGGAAAATCCTGTAACAGTAAAGACAATTGTTACAACAGATATTGTAAGAAATATTGCAGCAAAGTATGGTGTAGAGGTAATTGAGGTTCTGACAGGCTTTAAGTTTATCGGAGAACAGATTGGTCTGCTTGAAAAGAAAGGCGAAGAGGACAGATATGTGTTCGGATTTGAGGAAAGCTATGGATATCTTGCTGGAACTTATGTGCGTGACAAGGATGCTGTAGTAGCGTCAATGCTTATCTGTGAGATGGCGGCATATTACAGAACACAGGGAATATCACTTCTTGAAGCTCGTGAAAATATGTATAAGGAGTACGGAGTTTTTGTTCATACTCAGCATAGCTTTACATTTGAAGGCGAAGCTGGCATGAAGAAGATGTCCGACATTATGACTAATCTGAGAAATGATGTTCCAAAGGAAATTTCCTGCTTTAAGGTTGTCGGATTTGACGATTATCTTGAAAGCGTTTCCAAAAATTTTGAAACAGAAGAGAGTAGTCCGATTACACTTCCAAAATCAAATGTGCTTGCATTCAGACTTGCAGATGGCGCCGGAGCGATAATCAGACCTTCCGGTACAGAGCCTAAGATAAAGGCATACTTTACAGTAACTGCAAAAACTGTTGCTGAGGCAAGCGAACTTGAAACCAGACTTGATAAGGACTTTACGAAACTTATCGGCTGCTGATATAATTCACTATTGAATTTTTAAGGTGATATTGTACAATTATTGCCGCAAAGACTGTCTTTGATGAAACGGTCATGATTTCCGCTTGAAT
This sequence comes from uncultured Oscillospiraceae bacterium, assembly GCA_934463345.1. Classification (GTDB taxonomy): domain Bacteria; phylum Bacillota; class Clostridia; order Oscillospirales; family Ruminococcaceae; genus Porcipelethomonas. The sequence goes on from CAKSJL010000100.1 coordinate 2,926, forward strand.
CGGAGGTTATGATCGTTTTTCTGCTCTTACCGGAGGAATTTATGAATATTGAAAATATACTGCCAGGCGATATTGAAAAGAAGAGTATGGAAATAATCGAGAGCGAACTTGGAGACGTTTCATATCTTTCAGAGCCGGAAAAGCTGGTGTTGAAAAGAGTAATACATACGACAGCTGATTTTGAATATAAGAATAATCTTAAATTTTCTGCCGGAGCTGTCGAATCGGGGATATCTGCACTTAAAAATGGGGCTGTAATAGTAACTGATACAAATATGGCTCTTTCGGGTATCAGTAAACCGGCAGTTTCAAAAAACGGATGCAAGTTGTGCTGTTTTATGGGAGACGACGATGTTGCAAAAAAGGCAAAGCAGAGAAAAGTTACAAGAGCTGTTGTGTCAATGGAAAAAGCAGCTGAATTATTCGGAACTGTAAATACTATTTTTGCTATAGGCAATGCTCCGACTGCACTGATACGTCTGCATGAGCTTATAGGTGAAAGGAAAATTTCGCCGTCTCTTGTAATAGGAACGCCTGTCGGATTTGTCAATGTTGTTCAATCTAAAAAACTGATAATGAGCGATGATATTCCCTATATTGTTGCCGATGGCAGAAAAGGTGGTAGTACAGTTGCAGCAGCTGTATGCAATGCACTTTTATACCAGATTTACGATAGAAAGTGAGGATGTCTGATGGAAAATTTAATTGGCAACCTTTATGGAGTCAGTGTGGGACCGGGTGATCCTGAGCTTATGACTCTGAAAGCTGTCAGGATAATAAATTCGTGTGAGGTTCTTGCTGTGCCACGCACTGGCGGAAAAAATACACTTGCACTTGAAATAGTCAGAGGAGTATGCGATATATCGCAGAAAGATGTTGTTTACCTTGACTTTCCTATGACATCTGATAAAAAAATGCTTGATGAAATGCATATTAAATCTGCCGATATGCTTTTAAAGTACCTGAAATCTGGAAAAAATATAGCTTTTGTAAATCTTGGGGATATTGCAGTGTATTCAACATTTTCTTATATAGCAGAAATTATCCGCAAAAATGGCATTGCAATCGAGTACTGTCCTGGTGTGACAAGCTTCTGTGCTGCCGCCGCACTTGCAGGAAAGCCGCTTGTTCAGGGTAAAAAACCACTTGTTGTAATGCCATCATCATGTGAAAACTTTGGAAAAATGCTTGGAAACGACTGTACGGCTGTAATTATGAAAAGCGGGAAAAATCTCTCTTATTCACTCTCTGAGCTTAAAAAGAGTGGTTATGATAACGTATATGCCGTATGTGACTGCGGACTTAAAACGCAGAATATTTACAAGGAGCTTGAAAATATACCGGACAGCTGCGGTTATTTTACAATAGTTACCGCGTCCAGAAAAGAAAAAAATGTTTGAAAGATATATTTATCATGGTAAAGAAAAGCTGCGCTGCGGTTTTACAACAGGTACGTGTGCGGCAGCTGCGTCAAAAGCTGCGGCAAAAGCACTGCTTACCGGTGAAAATGTGAGCAGTGTACGGATATTAGTACCGAAAGGAATCGAACTTGAAATTACAATTGAAAGCTGCATTATTAAAACAGATTATGCGCAGTGTGCTGTCAGAAAGGATAGTGGCGATGATCCTGATATTACAAATGGCATAATTATATCTGTGTGTGCTGAAAAAAAAGCATTTGGTATTGAAATTACCGGCGGTGACGGCATTGGAACAGTTACCTGTCCAGGATTGGATCAGCCTGTTGGTGCGGCGGCAATAAACAGTGTTCCGAGGAGAATGATAGTTCAGGCTGTGAAAGAAATTTCAGAGGAATATGATTATTACGGTGGATTTAAAATTACTGTTTCTGTTCCCGGAGGAGCTGAACTTGCCAAAAAGACGTATAATCCAAGAATGGGAATACAAGGTGGGATTTCAATTATAGGAACAAACGGTATAGTTGAACCTATGAGCAGTTCGGCGCTTATCGAAACAATAAGAATTGAAGAACGCATGAAAAAAGAAGCCGGAATAAAAAATCTTCTGATTACAATTGGAAATTACAGTGAAGATTTTCTGACAGAAAAAATGCCGTATATATCAGCAAAGGGTGTAAAGTGCAGCAATTATATAGGAGAGGCTATAGATTTTGCACTTGAGTATGGTTTTGAAAGTATACTTATCGTTGGTCATATCGGAAAGCTGGTGAAACTGGGTGCTGGGATTATGAATACTCATTCGGCACAGGCTGACGGACGTATGGATGTTCTTGTAACCTGTGCAGTTCTGGCTGGAGTGAGCTGTGATATACTCAGAAAGATCCCAGAATGCATGACAGTTGATGCAGCAATCGAGATATTTAAGAATAATGGCACAATGGATAAGGTTTCGGATATTCTTATGGAAAGGGCAGAATATTATCTCAATGCAAAGGTAAAAAACGAGGTACAGATAGGCGCACTTATGTTTTCAAATAAGTATGGTATAATAGGGCAAACGTCATGTGTCGATGCGATTATTCAAAATATAACGGAGGAATATAATGGTTGATTTTGTTGGGGCGGGCTGCGGCGCACCGGATCTTATAACTGTTCGTGGTATGAAACTCCTTGAAAGCGCAGATACGATAATTTATGCAGGATCACTTGTCAATCCTCAGCTTCTGGACTACGCAAAAGATGACTGCGAAATATTAAACAGTGCATATA
>CAKSJL010000101.1 GCA_934463345.1 uncultured Oscillospiraceae bacterium
GTGCAGAAGCGATTATAACCGGTTATACCTTTGAGGGAGGAAATGAACAAACACTTCACCAGCTTGTTTTGCCCGATGAAGCCGAAGGTGTTCCTGTTACAAAAATTAAAAGCTATGCGTTTTCTGACTGCACACAAATAGGTTCTGTTACGCTGTCAAAAAACATAAAGGAAATCAAAAACAGCGCATTTAAAAATTGCACCAATCTTTCAGAATTCAATTTTAATGAAAATCTTGAAACAATCGGAGATTCAGCATTCTACAAATGCGGAATAACAGAAGCCATTATTCCTGACTCAGTGAAGAAAATTGGTACAAGTGTGTTTTCAACCTGTGAATTTCTTTCCCACGCAAAGCTGCCGTCCGGAATTGATACAGTAAGCGCCAACATGTTCATCAACTGCTATTCGCTTAAAACAGTTGACTTTCCTGAAAAACTCACTATGATAAATGCGGGCGCATTTGAAAACTGTACAGGATTAACCAGCATGATTATACCGGAGGGTGTAACTTACACTGCAATATGCTCATTCCAAAACTGTTCTGGTCTTGAAACTCTTTTACTGCCTGAATCACTCGAAACAATAGGACAGTATGCGTTCAGGAACTGCTCTTCCCTTAAATCTGTAACTATTCCTTCCAGGATAGAACGCATTAGCTACGAAGCATTTAACTCCTGTTCATCGCTTGAAACTGTCAATCTCCCAGAAGTGCTGACAGATATAGGAGGTGGTGCATTCTATAAATGCTCCAGTCTCAGGAATATTAATTTTCCGGATACTCTGGAGTCAATTGGATCATGTGCTTTTAAAAATTGTAGTTCAATCACAGAAGTCGTACTGCCAGAAAGCGTCACCTCTATCGGAGATTCCACTTTTGCAAATTGTGAAAATCTTGAATCTGTAACCCTTACAGATTACGTTAAAAACATAGGCAGCTTTGCATTCCTTTCATGCGGTAAAATCACTTCAATCAGATTGCCGGAAAGGCTCAGTACAATATCACATTCCATGCTTGCAAACACAGGCATAACCGAAATCAGAATACCAGTATTCTGCACTGAAATCAACGATTCTGCATTTCAGGGAACAAAGCTCAAAAACGTTGTAATCCCTGCAATGACTGATACAATTAATTCTAAAGCATTCGCCGATTGTACAGAGCTTGAAAGCGTAAAAATTCTTAACTCCGAATGCTACATTTCAGATTACAAAACGAATTTTTCAAACGGCAGCGATGAAAACGATAATGACATACTTAACACAGTAATATATGGTCTCCCCGGCTCGACCGCTGAAAGCTATGCTGAAAAATACGGATACACATTCAAGGAAACTCAGCATATTGCAGGTGATGCAAATGGTGACGGCGAGCTTTCGGTTTCCGACGCTGTAATGCTTCAGAAGTGGCTGTCAGAATCATCAGCGTTAATATGTCCATACAATGTTGACTATGATTCAGATGACTGCATTTCTGTTTTTGACCTCTGCCGCCTTAAACGTGAACTTTTAAAATTTTAAGAACCCGTCTTCACAAGATATGTGTGCGGATTTCCAAGCACAATTTTTACGCAGACAAGGCAAAAATGCGCAGACATACTTGTGTATGGCAAACATTTTTAACGCAGTATGAGAAAAAATTTGCTGGAAAGACGAGCGCATACACTTGTGAAGAAAGGTTCTAAATTGCAGAGAATTGATATAGTATTTCATACAATCTTTATGCGTTAATGCCTATAATATTTTACTTGCAAAAAACTCCGATATGTGGTATAATAGTTTATAAAACAATTATAAGCGTTTAATTCCGACAGACTTTAATGTCGCAAATACCGGAAAACGCTGCTTCAAGGAGTGCTGAACAATGAGATTAACTGATATGGACAAAGGCGAAATTCTTGCTTTGAAAAAACAATGGTGTGATGAATACGAAAAATTCAAAGCTATGAATCTTAAGCTTAATATGGCAAGAGGAAAGCCTTCACCGGAACAGCTTGAGCTTAGCATGGATATGTTCAATGTTCTGGATGAAAAAAGTGTTCTTAAAGGCATTAACAATGATGATTACCGAAATTATGGTATTCTTGACGGTATTCCTGAATCAAAAAAGATTTTTTCAAAAATGCTCGGTGTTTCAGAAGATGAAATAATAATCGGAGGAAACGCAAGCTTAAACCTTATGTACGATATTATTTCCGATTCATATGCTTTTGGAGTAAACGGTTCAACGCCATGGTGCAGGCTTGATAAAGTCAAATTCCTGTGTCCTGTTCCCGGATATGACAGACATTTTGCAATAACTGAGAAATTCGGCATTGAGATGATAAATATTCCTACAGATGAAAACGGTCCTGATATGGATATGGTTGAAAAGCTGGTTTCGGAAGATGATTCCATAAAGGGAATTTGGTGCGTTCCACAGTATTCCAACCCTTCCGGATATGTATTCAGTGATGAAACAGTAAAACGTTTTGCAGCTCTGAAACCAAAGGCTAAGGATTTCAGAATATTCTGGGACAATGCATACTGCATACATCACCTTGTTGACAATCCTAAGGTAGTGCTTAACATTATGGACGAGTGCAAAAAGAACGGAAATGAAAATCTTGTTTATATTTTCGGTTCAACTTCAAAGATTACATTCCCTGGTGCAGGCGTTGCAGCAATGGCTTCCGGCAAGGAAAATATTGCAAACATTAAAAAGAATATGAGCATCAGAACTATAGGCTACGACAAAATCAATCAGCTTCGTCATGCACTATACTTCAAAGACTATACTGGTCTTGTTGAACACATGAAAAAGCACAGAGATCTGATTGCTCCTAAATTCAAGGTTGTCAACGATACACTTGAAAAGGAAATTGCACCTCTTGGAATTGGTAACTGGACCAAGCCGGATGGCGGATATTTCGTTTCATTCGATTCGCTTCCCGGCTGTGCAAAGAGAATCGTTGAGCTTTGCAAAAATGCCGGAGTTACATTGACCGGCGCCGGTGCGGCTTTCCCATACGGAAAGGATCCTGAAGACAAAAATATCAGAATTGCACCTACTTACCCGTCAGTTGATGAACTGCAAACTGCAATGGAAGTTTTCTGCCTGAGTGTCAAAATCGCAAGCGCAGAGAAACTGGCATAAAAAATCGCCCCTGTTCCCGTATAATTTACGGAAACAGGGGTTTTGCAATGTCAGGCAATCAGTCTCATTATTGATAAGTGCTGTTTATAAATACAAACTGGAATTTTTCAACTTAAATCATACGATGAATATCCCAATTCAATTATTACCATTTGTAATTTTCTAAAATCATTTTGATTATTAGATTTTGAAAAAAGTCCTTTTTTATTGAAGATAACTTTAGTATATCTGCCAGAAGTAAAAAAAACAAAATAAGGAGGTTTGGCAAATAGATCTCTTTCTGCCACACAAGTTTCGCTGTTGTAGCGTTGCTTAATACATTCCTTAAAAATGATTTTTTCTCCATTTTTAAAAGTGATTCCGGTTTTATCAATATCTTTTATATCTAAATATCGTTTTTCAATATATTCCATGTAATTATTTTACTTTCATATAAATTCCAATTTGTAAGACTGCCGCCTACAATCTGGTTATGTAGCAAGCAGAGCCTGCCGCCGCATATGTTTTTTTACTCGCTCCTCAATGCCTCAACTGCGTCTTTCTTTGCAGCCATTTTAGCCGGTATATGTCCGCCAAGCATTGTAAGAACTGTACTTACTGCCACAAGAATAAGCGAATGTGAAATCTTGAGCTGTGCAACTGATTTAAGCTCTGTAAGTGAATAAATAATTGAATTTACCGGGAAAGTAAGCAGCTTTGCAATTATGATTCCAAGCAGTCCGGAGCAAATTCCAAGTATAAACGTTTCAGCGTCAAATACTCTCGTAATATCCTTTTTCCTTGCACCAAGCGCTTTCAGTATACCTATTTCCTTTGTTCTTTCAAGAACTGACGTATAGGTTATTATAGCGATCATGATGAGGCTGACAATAAGGTTTGTGCCGGCAAAAGCAATCAGAACTATTGTAATACCGTCCATAATGCCATTAGACATTCCTGAAATCATTCCAGCCATATCTGTGTATATAATTTTGCTGTCATCATCAAGTCCCTCGTTGTATTTGTCAAGATACTCTAAAATCTTATCCTTTGAATCAAAATTGTATGGATAAAGCTGTATAGTATATGGGGTTTCGTTTCCGCCAAGATATGCTAATGTCTGCTTCTTTGTCTCTTCATCAAGCTTTTCCATAGACAGTACATTTGTATCTGAGCTTTCCTGTGCTTTTACAATTTCGGAATTCACAGAGCTGTCAATAACCCTCTGTGCAAGAGCATCACTGTAAAGAAGCGCTCCCCCGTCAGAGCTTGAACCCATTGATGTCGGAGATTCCTCTTTAGGACGTATTATGCCGGAAACTTTAAGCGTAATACTATCAGCAGACTCATACATTGCTTTGTAGTCATTATTGAAGGTGTATGTCCCATACTCTGTCTTTACATAATAGTCATCATTCATGATGATCTTAAGCTCTGCGCCAATGACATCATCAAAGCTGAACTCCTCAGAGGCTTCAACATCAAAGCCAAGCTCTTTCATAATTGTGTCATTTATTCTGTTCCTGGTATCCACCATCAGAACAAGCTCCTGTTCATTCTCCGGCATATTTCCTGCCAGAATATCATAGTGTTCCTCCATGAATTTGTTTTTATCACCGTCCATCGAAACCGGGTATGAGCCAAAGTTTACATTAGTCATTGCAACAGGAAGATATTCGTCTCCGTTTTTTCTAATGAGGTTGAGATTTACAAGTCTTGAATAACTAATGCTCTTGCATATGTCAGAACCTATATTGTCAACATAGTCAAGGTATTTATCAGTAAATTTGTTGGTATGCATAATCATATCCTGATATGACCGCATTACATAAACCTTTTTCTCGCTCGTAAACTTCTCATGATCGTCATCTTTACCCGATATCTTTTCCATAGTATCCTGGTCCATGTTCATGCTTTGCTGTGATATTATAACAGGCATCTGCTGAAGCGTATCCGCTTCAAATTTATCTATCTGCATCTGAAAGCCAACAGAAAGGCTGAGAATAAGCGCAATACCTATTATTCCTATACTTGAAGCAAAAGATGTAAGGAAGGTTCTCCCCAGCTTGGTTTTAATATTATTTGCAGAGAGCTTTAATGCGGTCAGAAAGCTCATACTTGTCTTTTTCAGCGAAAAATCTTTCTTTTCCTCAGATTTGTCATACGGATTCGTATCAGAAATTATCTTTCCGTCCTGAAAGCTTACAATTCTGTCAGCATATTTTTCAGCAAGCTGTGGGTTATGAGTAACCATTATAACAAGCTTGTCCCCTGCCACTTCCTTGATAAGCTCCATAATCTGTACACTTGTCTCTGTATCAAGTGCACCGGTCGGTTCATCCGCAAGCAGAATCTCCGGATCGTTGATCAGCGCACGCGCAATCGCCACACGCTGCATCTGTCCACCGGACATCTGATTCGGCTTTTTATG
>CAKSJL010000102.1 GCA_934463345.1 uncultured Oscillospiraceae bacterium
AAACAAGTGACATTTTATTTGTCTTTCTATTTATGGAAAGAAGGATCATGGAGTCTGAACGACCTCTGTCCTCGCCTCGTGAGTCTGTGCCGATAAGCAGAATATTTCTGACTGCCGAATCACTGTATAATGAATGTGAAGGCTGTATTCTTTCTCCTCTGTCATTTACGTTTACCTTGCTTATCAGATAAAACGATATTGCCGAGTAAATTATGAATAATACTATAAGTATACTCAGAAGGGATATGATCAGTTTTTTTACAATACCGCCCTTTTTGCGTTTTTTCTGCTTTACAGGGCGTGTATTTTGTTTTTGAGCCTGTACTTGATTCCTCTTTTTAGTCTGGGGACGCTGTTCTTGAGACTGTCTCGGAGCGCCGTTATGATTTTGGGGGCGTTGTCCCTGAGACTGTCTCGGAGCACCGTTTAGATTCTGAGGACGTTGTCCCTGAGACTGTCTCGGAGCACCGTTTGGATTTTGTGGACGTTGTCCCTGAGATTGTCTTGGAGCGCCGTTAGGATTCTGGGGACGTTGTCCCTGAGATTGTCTTGGAGCGCCGTTAGGATTCTGGGGACGCTGTCCCCCTTGAGGTTGCCTTGGAGCACCATTTGGATTCTGGGGATGCTGTCCCTGAGATTGTCTTGGAATGCCGTTCTGGTTTGGCGGATACTGCTGAGGGTAATTACCGGGATTATTATAGTATTGCTGTTCCTGTGAAACACTGGGGTGGGCGGCATAATTGTGAGGATACTGCTCATAATATTCCTGTGGATACTGATTGTTTTGCTGATGCGGCTGATTTCCATACTGTGGCTCATAGTGCTGTCTGTTCTGTGAACGTCTTCTTTCCTCCGGTGGAACAGTAAATGCCAGTGTGTCCTGTGCATAGGAATCTTTATTTTTTTTATTTTCTGACACTGTCAATTACCTCCGATCACATATTTATCAGCGGTAAAATTACAAAGCCGATAACCATAGCTGCTGCCACAACTATTACTGCAATACGCATAAATAAGCTTTTATTTTTCATTTTGTGCCTCCGCTATATATCTTTTTCCTTTTATTTTAGCACAAAAACGTATAAAAATCAATGTATTTATTGAATCTAGAATAAATTACTAAATCGCAATTATCTCAGTTGATATAATGAAATTATTTGTAATTTTTACTGCACCAGAAACTTTTTTCAAAAAAATCGAAAAAATTTCAAAAAAGCTGTTGACAAACTGATTTCAGTGTGATATAATAATTAAGCAGTCAGGGAGTGAATATGAAAAACAAAAACTTCTGGGTTGTTTGATATTTTGGGGTGTCGCCAAGTGGTAAGGCAGAGGACTCTGACTCCTCCATTCCGTGGGTTCAAATCCTACCACCCCAACCATAGTGAGTGTTTTTACAGCATTTGAAATGTTGCAGAACACTCATTTTCTTTATATTGCATATTACGATGTGGCATGGTGCGTAGTTTACGACCACGCCTTTTCTTGCGTTTACAGACACCTCTTTTTGTTCTTCCTCATATCATCTTGACATTTTAGCAAGGCGATCATTGGAGAGATTACCCAAAACATTGTTCGAATGTACTGAAATGACAATTTAATCCATCTAAGCCTGATAGAATCTGGTTGTGAGATTTTACATATCTTCATACATTGGGAAGATTTTACTGCATTTGTGCTATACTTGGCCTGTTTTCGAGAAAAGTTATCACATATAAACTTTCTTCAAAACTTGATACAAAACTTGCGATTTTTTGAAAGTAATAAATTTTGGTGGATGAATCATTCGGAAAATGATTTGGCGTATTTAGGAGATTAATATGAAATACAGAATATTGAAAATTTATGACGATGATTATGGATGTGAGGGTGTTCCAGAGGGACAGGAGCCAATGTGCAGTGTTCTTACAGAAGATGAGAAAAAAGTTGAACGTTGGATCAAGCTTTCGGATTCATATCTGACTGAGAATAATATTAATGAAGGCGACATTACTGAACTGATACTGTAAAAAATATTGAAAAAAGGGGATACCCATGTAGTAAAGGGTATCCCTGATTTGTTTTTTTCAGAGTTAGTGTACAAAACCTATAACTGTTATTTACCATGAATTGATATTTGACCGCAGTCAGCATTTACAGTAATTCTGCGTCCGCTGTAACGTGATATGTCCTCGGAAATGTCAGTCATGCTTGGCATACTCATTGCTCTTGCGAGTATTGCGGAGTGGGAATATTTTGAACCTTTGTATGTAATTGACGCAACAACGATCCTTGGGTCAAATTCAATTATTTCACTTGGAGAAAGAAAATGCTTGTATAGAACAATATTGTTTCCTTTTGGAACGGTGAAAGCTGAGCGTCTTGTGAGGTTTCTTATAACACGTTGTGAGAGATCACGAATATCGGCAGTTCTTGCCTGCATGTACTCGTCGCCAGTTGAGTCCAACAGTTTTATATGCCTGTCAGCTACGGATGATACGGCATACTGTGCTGAAACATGTTCCTTTTTTATCATGTTTCTGACTGAATCTGTAAAAGAATTTTCGTGTATCATCATTTGCTGTATTACGAATATTTTTGCATTGCTTTCACCGACCTTATGAAGAGCACGTTCGTATATTGACTGAAGCTGATTCATAGCGTCAGCACGTGCTTTCTGGAATTTTCTCAGTTCTAGTTCGACGTCTGAATTTGTGGTCTTTGATATGTTAAAATTGTCATTACTGGCGAAAATAAGATTTCCGGATACAATGCCCTTGCTGATGCTGGTACCATGAACTATATGCATAATTTTTCGCCGCCTTTTCTAAAACTTTTTGTTTATTTTATTATAATACAAACCTGTGAAAAAGTCAATACAAACAGATTTTTTTACAAATAGTATTTTTACTGTCTTTTTTGGAGGAATGCACAAAAAAATGAACGATGGTCATTTTTATAAGGAAAAGGTATTGACATTTATCGAATTGTGGTTTATAATTTCTAAATATAGTAAGAATACATCATAATAAAAAGAAAGTATATATGTTTTACTCAATTAAACTGCAACAAATGCTTTATGCACAAATTATGCGTAAATATTTATCATGAATATATTTACTTTCAATAAAAAATGTGCTATAATATTAAATGTTAAAAATGAATGGATTCGGAGGACTGAATTGGAAAAGGAACAGCTTATTCGTGAACTGAAATATTTTTTGACAAGAGCTGTTTTTCTTGATATTTCAGCATACCTGATTTCCGTTTTTTTTATAGGATTTACTCTCTCTATGGCGCTTGGTCTTATTTGGGGAACAGTCGCAGCAGCAGTAAATCTGGTTCTGCTTAACAGATCAATAAGGGGAATTGTAAAAAGCGGAGGACGCAAGGCACAATCGAGAATGTTTTATGGCTATCTGGTTCGTCTCGGAATTGCTGGAGTACTTACCGCAGCGGCAATGCTGATACCGTTTATTAATATTGCGGGGGCAGTTATTCCTTATTTTTACCCGAATCTGATCTATACAGGACATGCAATATTTAAGAAAGGGGATAAAACTGGATGAAAGTGTCTGACTTTTTTCGAGGCTCGACAGGAGTTGAGATAGGCGGTCCTAAAATTGCCTTTTCATTTGATGTTTTCGGCGTTCGCATAAACGTTACGGAAACGATCATAATCAGCTGGGCAATTCTGCTGGGTCTGACTCTGCTTATACTTTTTCTGACTCATGATATGAAGAAAAAGCCTGAAAAAAAGAGGCAGGTTATTGCTGAATTTCTTGTTGAAACGGTTGATAATCTTGTAACAAGCACTATGGGCGAAAAATTCAAATCTTTTTCACCGTATATTGCCGCATTGTTTGCATCGTCAATATTCGGAAGCCTTGTGAGTCTGCTCGGACTGCGTTCCGTTACTGCCGATTACAGTACGACTCTTACATGGGCGCTTATGACCTTTGTAATGATTGAAACTGCCAAGATAAAGCATGACGGCATAGGCGGTTATCTGAAAAGCTTTATAAATCCGCTTAATATTATAAGCGAAGTCTCAACACCGGTTTCCATGTCTTTCCGTCACTTCGGAAACATCGCCGGCGGTATGATCATAACAAGTCTTGTATATTTTGCGCTTACAGGTCTTTCAACTGCGATAGGACTTGCTGTACCGGTGTTCACAGTCGGTGTGCCGGCATTTCTTTCATTGTATTTCGATCTGTTTTCTGGCTTCATGCAGGCATTTATATTTATCATGCTTACAATGTGCTTCATTGAAAGCGCAAGCTCTGACTCATAAAAACAGCAGTGATTATGGATGAGTCATTTTTAAAAGGTATCATATCCTCGCTCCGGGAGGAAAAATAAAAATTATTACGGAGAGAAATGGAGTAAATTATGGAAAACGCAAGAGCATTAATTTTAGCAGCTTCAGCTGTAGGTGCAGGTCTGGCAATGATCGCAGGTATCGGTCCTGGTATCGGTGAAGGTTACGCAGTAGGTAAGGCCTGCGAAGCTATAGGCAGACAGCCTGAATCGTCAGGTGCAGTTACGAGAACAATGCTTCTCGGATGTGCGATTGCAGAATCAACAGGTATCTATGCGTTCGTTGTTGCCCTGATCCTGATGTTTATCAATCCTTTCTTAGGAAAGCTTTAATGCTGCGCCGCACTGGCAGACGTGGCATTAGCCTGAAGAATGCCGGTAACAGAAATGCCGGACATTTTTAATAATAACACATCAGATCCGGAGGAATAAGAATGCTGGACTTTTTATCAATAGATGTCGGTACAATTATATTCACATTATGTAACCTGCTGATATTGTTTCTTATTTTAAAGCATTTCCTTTTTGGCAGAGTGTATAAAGTTCTTGAAGAGCGTCAGAATGATGTTACTGAAACATACAGTAAGGCTGACGAGTCCCTGGAGCATGCAAAATCGCTTGAATCTGAGTATTCAGCGCTTATGCAGGGTGCAAAGGAGGAATCAGCTGAAATCATCAGAAATGCGTCTAAAAAGGCGCAGCAGCGCTCAGATGAGATCATATCAGATGCAAAGAAGGAAGCAGGAACAATTCTTGCAAGAGCCGACGAAGATGTTGAAAGAGAAAAGAAGCGTGCTCAGAATGAACTGAGAGGCGAAATATCAGAGCTTGCAGTTCTGGTTGCCCAGAAGGTCGTTGAAAAGGAAATCAATGAGGAAGATCATGACAGATTTATCAATGACTTTATTGAAAATGTGGGTGATCTGAAATGACAGGCGATGTAGGAAAGCTTTATTCTGAAGCTTTGTTTGAAATAGGCGTGGAAAATAACAGCCTTGATGAATTTAACAGTGACATTGCTCAGTGCCGCAGGGTATTCGAGGACAATCCTGAGCTTGTCAGCATACTGAATTCACCTGTTATTACAAACGATGAAAAGCTTGGAGTTATAAGCAAAATTTTCGGTGAAAGCGGAACAGTAAGAGATTTTATATGCGTTGTGACTCAAAAAGGCAGAATCG
>CAKSJL010000103.1 GCA_934463345.1 uncultured Oscillospiraceae bacterium
ATTTAATATGTAAAAAATAGAAGCTATGTTTTGTTGAATCTCACCAAAGTTCCGGTATTGAAATACTGGAAAAGTAACAAAATCGTCTGCCGGTTCGACAAAACTATATACTTTTTATAAAAAAAATGATATAATTAGACGATAACGGATGTAAGGCGGCTCCGTCCTGCACGACTAAAGCCGGAATATTACATACCCATTACTAAAATGGAAAGAGGAATCTATAAAAATGTTTTTTCAAAAAGACATCGAAACAATGTCAAGAAAACAAATTGAGGAAATTCAACTTGAAAGACTCAAATGGCTTGTTGACTATTGCAGCACAAACATAAAATTTTATCATGACAGACTTGAAAAAGCCGGTGTCACAGCAGATAAGATTAAAACTCTTGACGACATAAAATACATACCATATACAACCAAGGACGATATTCGTGATAACTATCCATTCGGTCTTTTTGGTCAGCCAAGAAAAAATATTGTAAGAATACATGCTTCAAGCGGAACAACAGGCAAACCTACAGTTGTAGGTTATACCAAAAACGATATTGAAAACTGGAGTGACTGCATGGCAAGACTTTGCGTTGCAGTTGGTACTACTGATGAAGACATAATTCAGATTGCTTTCGGTTATGGACTGTTTACTGGTGCCCTTGGTCTTCATTATGGACTTGAAAAAATAGGAGCTACTGTTGTTCCTACTTCAAGCGGTAACACAGAAAAACAAATTATGCTCATGCAGGACTTTCAGACAACCGGTCTGGTTTCAACCCCTTCATATGCTCAGTATATCGGAGAAACCGCAAAGGAAATGGACGTCATTGACAATATCAATCTTCGCCTTGGTCTTTTCGGATCTGAGGGATGTACGGAAGAAATGAGAAGCCAGATTGAAAAAACTCTCGGTCTTTTTGCGACTGACAACTACGGAATGAGCGAACTTATGGGACCCGGTGTTTCTGGAGAATGTTCATTAAGATGCGGAATGCATATAAATGAGGATCACTTCCTTGCAGAAATAATTGATCCGCAGACACTGGAGGTTCTTCCTAAGGGCTCGCAGGGTGAACTTGTTGTCACAACCCTTACCAAGGAAGGCATACCAATGCTAAGATACCGCACAAAGGACATAACACAGATTGATTATGAACCATGCAAGTGTGGCAGAACCTTTGCAAGAATGTCAAAAATCAAAGGAAGAACAGATGACATGCTCAAAATCAGAGGAGTTAATGTATTCCCATCACAGATTGAAAGTGTGCTTATGGGATTTGACAGGATTGCTCCGCATTATCAGCTTGTTATTACACGTTCAAACTTCTCTGACCACCTTGAAGTAAAAGTAGAGCTTGCAGATGGTTCTCTTCTTGAAAATTATTCTGAACTTGAAGCGCTCAGATCATCAATACACCATAATCTGAAAACGGTTCTTGGAATCGAAACAAAGGTTTCACTTGTAGAACACAAGTCACTTGAAAGATTCCAGGGCAAGGCTAAAAGAATAGTTGACTTGAGAAATCAGTAATGAAAAGACTATATATATCTGATCTTGACGGAACGCTTCTCAACAGCAATGCTCGACTTACTGACAATACGGCAGAAATTATAAATGAGCTTTCAGGTTCAGGACTTGCGTTTACATTTGCAACGGCAAGAACTGCTGCATCCGCTGTACAGATAACACAGAAAATGATGCTTAGTCTGCCTTGCATACTTATGAATGGCGTCAGCATATATGATATTAATGCTAAAAAGTATATAAAAAATGAATACATAAAGCGTTCAGTTGCTCTCGCCGTTGAGGAAATTTTTTTGAAGAATAACCTTCAGCCATATATGTATAAAATTGAAAATGAGGAGCTTTACGCAGTATACACAGGATTTTCAAATAATGAAATGTTTGAGTTTTATAAAATCCGTAAAGACAGATATGACAAGCCGTTTATAAAATGCAATATGTTAAGTGAACAGACAGAAAACAGCACTGTCTATTTTACAATCTTAGATAGCCATGACAGACTTTTACCAGTCAAAAATGAAATTGAAAAAATATCCGATGTAAAGTTTGAATTTTACAAAGATGTATATCATGAAAACTTATGGTTTCTGGAAATTTTCAGTTGCAATGCGTCAAAGTTCAACGCTACATGCTTTTTAAAAAAGCATGGCGGATTCGATCACATAACAGGCTTTGGAGATAATCTCAATGATTTACCACTGTTTAATGCTTGTGACAGAAAAATTGCAGTTGAAAATGCCAGAGATAAAATCAAAGAAATAGCAGATATTGTAATTGGTAATAATGACTCTGATGCTGTTGCTTTATGGTTAAAGGAAAACTTCTTAAATGAAAGGATTTGAATAAATGAAGAAATTAATGCTTGGAAATGAAGCCTTTGCAAGAGGTTTATATGAGAGCGGATGTCAGCTTATTTCAAGCTATCCGGGAACTCCTTCCACAGAAATCACAGAATTCGGCGCAAAATATGAGGAAATATACGCTGAATGGGCTCCAAATGAAAAGGTTGCAATGGAAACAGCAATCGGCGCATCTATTGCAGGTGCGAGAAGTTTTTGCGGTATGAAGCATGTCGGACTCAACGTTGCAGCAGATCCGCTTTATACGGTTGCTTATACTGGTGTTACCGGAGGCATGGTAATAGCTGTTGCTGATGATCCGGGAATGCATTCCTCACAAAATGAACAGGACAGCCGCCATCATGCAATCGCATCAAAGGTGCTTATGCTTGAACCATCTGATTCTGCTGAATGTAAGGAATTTGTAAAACAGGGCTTTGAGCTCTCAGAGAAATATGATACACCTGTTATCATAAGATTGTCAACAAGAGTTTCTCATTCTCAGAGCAGTGTCGAGCTTTGTGAAAGAGAAAATGTTCCAACCAAACCTTATGTCAAAAATCCACAGAAATATGTTATGATGCCGGCATACGCAAAAGGCAGACATGTTGTCGTTGAAGAAAGAACAAAGAAGCTTATTGAATATGGCGAAACCTCACCTCTTAACACTGTTGAATTAAATGAGGGCGATATTGGCGTTATTACAAGCGGTATTTCATATCAATACGCAAAGGAAGCACTCGGAAATAGTGTTTCATACTTAAAGCTCGGAATTGTAAATCCTCTTCCTGTAAATATCATCAAGGACTTTGCTGGCAGGTTTAAGACAGTATATGTAATTGAAGAGCTTGACGATGTTATAGAAACTCACTGCAAAAAACTTGGACTTGACGTTAAGGGCAAAGAGATTTTCGGTTTTATCGGTGAACTTTCGCAGTCAATAATTGCTGAAAAGTTGCTTGGCAAAAAGACAGATTATACAGAATTTTCAGAAAATGTTCCTGTTCGTCCTCCGGTAATGTGTGCTGGATGTCCTCACAGAGGTCTGTTCTACTCACTTGCCAAAAACAAAATTACAGTTTCAGGTGATATCGGCTGCTATACACTTGGCGCTGCTGCTCCGCTCAATTCAATGGATTCAACTATATGTATGGGTGCATCTGTTTCAGCACTTCACGGAATGAACAAAATAAGAGGGGCTGAGGGCGAAAAGAAAACTGTTGCTGTTATTGGCGATTCAACTTTCATCCACAGCGGTATAACAGGTCTAATAAACATTGCATACAATGCAACAAACTCAACCGTTATTATTCTTGATAACTCAATTACAGGTATGACAGGACACCAGCAGAATCCTACAACAGGATTCAATCTTAAAGGCGATCCGGCTTCAAAGGTTTCACTCGAAGCTTTGTGCAAGGCTGTTGGTATCAACAGAGTAAGAGTTGTTGATCCATACAACATGAAAGAAACCGAACAGGCTGTTCTGGAAGAACTCGAAATCGCAGAGCCATCAGTTATCATTTCAAGACGTCCATGTGCTCTCCTTAAATATGTAAAGCATAAGCCGGCGCTGAATGTTGACAGAGACAAGTGCAGATCATGTAAAATGTGTCTGAAAATCGGATGTCCAGCAGTTTCCATTAAGGAAGGCAAGGCTGAAATTGACAAGACGCTGTGCGTAGGCTGTGGAATATGTACAGAAATGTGTAAGTTTAATGCTATTGTTGAATGATACGGAGGTTTTGAAATAAATGGAAACTAAATCAATTATGATAGTAGGCGTAGGCGGTCAGGGAAGTTTGCTCGCGTCAAGAATAATCGGTAACGTTCTGCTCTCTCAGGGTTATGATGTTAAAGTGAGCGAGGTTCATGGAATGAGCCAGAGAGGTGGATCTGTTGTTACCTATGTAAAGTATGGTGAAAAGGTATACTCCCCTGTCATTGAAAAGGGAGAAGCTGATATAATAGTTTCATTTGAGCTTCTTGAAGCTGCAAGATGGGTTTCATATCTGAAAAAAGGAGGGCATCTTATAACCTCAACACAGATGCTCGATCCTATGCCGGTTATTACAGGAGCAGCTGAATATCCGTCTGATATTGTTGAAAAAATAAAGGCTCTCGGAGTTGACATAATTGCTGCGGATGCGCTCTCCCTTGCTGAGGAAGCAGGAAATGCAAAGGCTTCAAATGTCGTACTTATGGGTCTTATTGCTTCAAAAATGAGTTTTGATGAATCTGTATGGAAAGACGCTGTCAAGCAGTGCGTTCCTGAAAAGTTCCTTGAACTTAATCTAAAAGCTTTTGATCTTGGTAAAAATATAAAATAAGGAGCCTGTCATGGAAAAATACTGGAATAAAAATATGGAATGTGCCACAAGAGATGAAATGAAAGCGCTTCAAAGCTTCAGACTTTCTCAGACTGTAAGACGTGTTTATGAAAATGTTCCATATTACCGTGAGAGAATGGAAAAGGCAGGCGTTACTCCAGAGGATATTCATGGAATTGATGATCTTAAAAAGCTACCATTTACAATGAAGCAGGATTTGAGAGATACATATCCTTATGGTCTTTTTGCTGTCCCAATGGACGAAGTTGTAAGACTTCATGCATCAAGCGGAACTACTGGAAAGCAGATAGTTGTAGGATATACACAGAATGACCTTAATGTCTGGGCTGAGTGCTGTGCAAGGGCACTTACAGCAGCAGGAGCTACAAGCAAAGACTTCATGCATATATCCTATGGATATGGTCTTTTTACCGGCGGACTCGGACTGCATGGCGGCGCTGAAAAGGTTGGAATGACAGTTATTCCTGTTTCAACTGGAAATACCAAACGCCAGATAAATATTATCAAGGATTTTGGCTCAACATTTATCTGCTGTACACCTTCTTATGCTCTTTACCTTGCTGAAACAATGGAGGAAATGGGTGTTACCAAGGACGAGATCAACCTCAAAGCCGGATTGTTCGGCGCAGAACCTTGGACTGAAGAAATGCGTGCAGAAATTGAGAAAAAGCTCGGAATAAAAGCACATGATATCTACGGACTGACAGAGATTATCGGCCCTGGTGTTGCTTTTGAGTGCAGCGAACAGACAGGTATGCATATAAACG
>CAKSJL010000104.1 GCA_934463345.1 uncultured Oscillospiraceae bacterium
ATACTAATTCTGTCACCCATTGTCGCTGGAAATCACCAGTTTCATAATGCCAATGTACTTGGAAAAGCAAATGCTGCTATTGTATACGAACAGAAAAATGTAACAAATGAACTTATGATAAAAACTATAAGTGAATTTTATAACAACAGACAAAAACTTGAAATCATGTCTGTAAATGCAGCTGAACTTGCTGTAAGAGATACAAACGACAGAATATATTCTGTTGTTGAAGAACTTGCTTCATTGAAAAAGTAACAGATCTTACTGCCAAAGCATAATATAAGGTAAAAGTGCTTTGGTGGTGGTGAAATGTCTGAACAGAAACTGATAATAGAGGGTGGCAATCCTTTAAATGGTGAGTTAAAAATACAAGGTGCTAAAAATAGTGTTCTTCCTATAATAGCAGCATCTGTAATGTGTTCCGGAGATACAATACTTGAAAACTGTCCTGAAATAACTGATGCATATGCCTCATTAAGGATTATGACTCATCTTGGGTTTAAGTGCAGTTTTAAGGAAAATGTCATGATGGTTAAACAGGGGAGTAATGTCGTAACAGATATTCCAGATGAGCTTATGCGTGAAATGCGTTCGTCTATTATTTATATGGGGGCATTGCTCAGTGCATACGGCGAATGTACTATTACTTTTCCCGGAGGCTGCGAACTTGGTCCAAGACCAATTGATATGCATATAACTGCATTAAAAAAAATGGGTGCTAAAATTAACGATGAATATGGAGTTATAAAGTGTAAAGCTGGAAATGGTCTTCATGGTGCAAAAATAAATCTTGATTATCCGTCTGTAGGGACAACAGAAAACATAATTCTTGCTGCTGTTCTTGCAAAAGGTGAAACAATAATATGCAATGCTGCGCGAGAACCGGAAATTACTGATTTGGTAGAATTTCTTAATATATGCGGTGCAAAAATCAGATGTACCGGAAGTGGCACAATTGTTATTGAAGGTGTCAGAAAGCTTCATGGCTGTACATACTCAATAATGCCCGATCGAATAGCAGCAGCGACCTATATTTCTGCTGCTGTTTCAACCAGAGGAGAAATAATTCTTTCTGATATCAATGTTTCGGTTTGTGACAGTTATATCTCTGTGTTTGAAAAAATGGGATGTAAGATTTATGGACATGAAAATAGGATATACGTCAACGCAAAGGTTAAACCCCGGGGAGTAGATAGAATTACAACAATGCCGCATCCCGGATTCCCGACTGATGCTCAGGCAGTTATTATGGCTGCACTCTGCAAAGCCTCTGGCAATAGTATATTTGTGGAAAATATATTTGAGAATCGTTATAGACATGTAGATGCTATTGTAAAAATGGGGGCTGATATTAAGGTTATTGGCAAGGCTGCTGTTGTGAACGGAACTGAAAAGCTTTATGGTGCAAAGGTTTCAGCAACTGATCTGCGGGGAGGTGCCGCTATGGCTGTTGCCGGACTTGGTGCTGAAGGTATAACTGAAATATCTGATATTCACCATATTGACAGGGGATATGAAAACTTTGAAAAATCGCTTTCTGTATTAGGAGGAAAGATTTATAGAGTATAAGTCCCGATAATCATGAACTATAGCTTAAAGGAAGATAAAAATGAGAGATGTTGTAAAAACGAATGTTAAGAGAGAAGAAAACAGAAAACGCAAAAGACGCCGCAAACGTCATACACCATTTTATCTCTTTTTAGTGATTCTTATGGTTATTAGTATTGGAGTACTTCTCTCTGTAACATTATTGTTTAATGTTAAAAACATAGTAGTCAAAGGCGATGTTGACTATAAAAATGAAGACATTATACGAATGTCCGGAATAAGTTCAGGTGATAATCTTGTAAGACTTGACTCTCAAAAAGCAGCAGATAGAATTCTTTCAAGCATGATATATATTGAAAATGCAGAAATAAACAAACAATATCCGGGTACACTTGTAATAAACGTTTCAAGATGCATATCAACTGCAAATATTGAATGTGATGATGGATATCTTGTGATTTCAGAAAAAGGAAAGATTCTTGATAAGGTAAAAGAACAATCAGATGATCTTATACTTATAAAAGGGTTTGAATCCTCAAATGATATTCTTGGAACATATATTAAATCAAATGATGAGCAAAAAGATATTATTGTTCAGGAAATACTGGATCTGACTTCAAAAGATGAAAAGCATAAAATAACAGCTGTAGATATGACGGATAAATACGACATTAACATAAATTATGGAAACCGCATAACTTTTGATATGGGTAATTCCAATGATATTTCATATAAACTCAATCTTGCCGGAACTGTACTTGACAAGATTGGTGATGAACAAAAAGGCACTATGACAATGGTAGGCACAAATCAGATTTCATTTCGTGAAGCTGGCAGCAACAAAAAAACAGAGTCAGGTAATAATAAAATTCCTGTTAACCTTGAAGATATGCCGTCAACTGAAGCAACCGATTCACAAAGCAGTGATGATTTAGATGATGAAGAAGCCTATGATGAAAATTATAATAATGATGCGTATTCAGAAGACGGATATAATGAGGATGTTTATAATGAAGATCAGGTTTCTGAAGAAGATTATTATTATGAAGATCAGAATGAGTACTACGATGAAGGTGGAGCTGATGAAGAACCTGCCGTAGAATAAGATATTATATTAAAAAACTGCTTAACCATTAGCTTTGGTTAAGCAGTTTTTACTATTCGTTTTTTTTACTTGTATTTCCACCTTTTAACTTTACAACAGTCAAAATCACCATTATAATTAAAAAAATTGATGTTATAATAGTAAATATTATAACTTTATTATTTTTTATTGCATTATCCGGCAGGGAAGAAGATTTAAATAAAATTTTTCGGTCATACCATTTTTGCTTTTTAAAGCTGTATGCAGTACAGTCAATTTCCTTATCAAGTCCCTCAACAGGTACTTCATATGTATACTTACCGTCATTATCTTCTTCATAGTAAATAAAATCAGACTCAGGTGAATTAATAGCCTCATTGCCTGTACCCATATAAAGCTTTTCATATCCTTTACCGCTTAAAGTCATAACAGCAGTCATTTTATTATCCTGCACTTTCAGCTCACATTTCACTATTCTAAACATTGATGAGCTTGATTCAACTTCTATGTTGTAAGTTCCATTATTTAAAGAATCTGCAAAAATAGTTTTTTTATCAGAAGCAGAAACTGTAAATGACATTAAAATACATGATGTTATCAAGAGACTCAATATTGATACAATTTTTTTCACATTGCTCTCCGGTTTTACTTTAATGAATCAATTGCTGCCTGAACATGTGAAACATACATTTTCTGTACTTCCTCAAGTTCTCCAAGTCCTCTTAAAAGACATTCAACCTCATAGCCTTCATCTTCAAATGTTTTTTTCCACGATCCGTCTTCATCACCAGCCATGTCATTATTTGCATGATCACCAGCTACGACCATAAGAGGTTCAAGAACAACCTTTGAATAATTTCCTGCCTTTACAGAAGCAACTACATCATCCAGCGATGGTGTTGCTTCAACAGTACCTACATAGTAGTTGTTGGCGCCGGATTCGGTAAATGTATCAGCAAGCTTTGCATATGAAGAATTGGAATCGTGTTCTGTACCATGCCCCATAAATACAATTGCTGTTCCTTCTTTATTATATTCACTTGTTTCAGATGTTAATGCATTTACAAGTGTTTTATAGTCATCGTCAGATGTAAGAAGCGGAGACCCCATTGCAACCTTATCAAATTTGTCCTTGTATGTTTCAACGGCAGCTGCAAGGTCATCATATTCATAACCACTCATAATATGTGTTGGCTGTACAACAACGGTTTTGACTCCGTCTGAAACGAGTCTGTCAAATGCCTGATCAACATTGTCAGTTTCAATATTGTCTCTTTCTTTTAGAATATCAATTACAGTCTGACTTGTAAAAGCTCTTCTTACCTCATAATCCGGATATGCATCAGCTATTGACTTTTCAATTGCTCCAATTGTTTTCTCACGACTGTCATTATAGCTTGTGCCAAAGCTTACAGTCAGGATAACTGGTTTTTGCTCATTTGCAGCAGTTGAAGATTTTGAGGATTCATCACTTTTTCCGCATCCTCCAAACATAAATGCAGCAGTCATAAGCACAGCAGTAAGTAATGCTCTTTTTTTGATTTTCATAATTTTTTTCCTTTCTCAGTACTAATTATTTTTATTAAAACTTAATATGATATTAAGTAATAACCACTCAGCAAAAGTATTTATCAAACAGCTCATCTGAGATATTAAATAAATCCTTTATTATTTTATCAGTAAATATTTCTGAAGGTGTTCCAAAATGACTTATTTTTCTGTTTTTTACACAAATCACATAATCTGAAATTTTTCTGGCGAAATCAAGCTCATGAATTGAAACTAATACAGCTATTTTTTCCTCATCCGCAAGTTTTCTTAATATCTCTAAAAAATGTATTTTATGATAGATATCAAGGTAAGATGTTGGCTCATCAAGAATAAGTATTTGTGGTTCCTGACAAACTGCTCTTGCAAGCATAACTCTTTGACGCTGACCATCACTTATCTTTGAAAATTCTTTATCTGAAAGCTCTGTTACCTCAACCATTTTAATTGCTTTTTCAACCGCCGCCTTATCATTAGGCATAAGTTTTCCAAGACGACCTGTGTAGGGATATCTTCCGGTTTCAATAACATTACGGCATGTCATTAATTCAGGTGATATTTTTTCTGTCAGTACAACCGAAAGCTTTTTAGCTTTCTCGTTTAAAGTCATTTTATTCAAAGATGTATTTTCAAAAAAAACATCTCCGTCAAGCTGTTTAAGATATCCGGCAATTGTTTTTAAAATGGTGGATTTTCCAGCTCCATTAGGTCCTATCAGAGTCATTATTTCTCCAGCTTTTAAATTAAAGCAAATGTCTTGTATAAGCGGCTTTTTATATCCAACAGAAAGATTGTTAACAAATAATTTTGCATTTTGCATCAAAATTCACCTTTTCTTTTGCGAATCATTACGATTATAACAATTGGTGCACCAAATATTGCGGTTACAGTACTTATACTCAATTCTGTAGGAGCAAACGCAGTTCTTGCAATCATATCACAAATCATACAGAAGATACTTCCCCCGATAAAACAACCTGGAATCATAATTAATGGTTTTGAGCTGTGAAATAATGCTTTTATAATATGAGGTGCAGCAATTCCAACAAATGATACCGGACCGGCAAATGCTGTTACACAAGCAGAAAAGAGTCCCGATAACAGAATAAGGCAAATGCGTAATAGTTTTATGTTTACACCAAGATTTTGTGCATAGTTTTCACCCAGTTGAAATGCACTCACAGGTTTTGACATCATAACCGTTATTGCCAGTGCAGGAATAATAACAGCTGAGATTACTTTAACATTACTCATTGTCATTCCCGAAAATGTTCCCATTGACCAGTTA
>CAKSJL010000105.1 GCA_934463345.1 uncultured Oscillospiraceae bacterium
TCATTTCTCTTTTCCTCCTGCTTTTTCGCCTTTTTTCTATTATACCATATTTGCTGCGTAATGGGAAGATTTAATCAGGGCTTCCTTAAAAACAATCCTGATAAGTTCAATAAAATCGAAAGACTTTACCCTCAAGAGTAAAGAAACATTTCTTTTGAATATTCAAAATTAAACAAAGTTATTGAGGACAACAAGTAATTATTCAAATTGAAACTCACACATAAGTATGTCGAAGAAAGGATGTAGATAATATGAAACAGTATAAAGCAGTTGCAGGACCTAAGAATATCAATGTTGGCAAAGGAGACACTCAGTCCGCTTTTAAAGTAATACTGATAAAATTATCATGTCAGCCGAACTGATTATAAAAAGAAAAGGCATTCTGGATTTTATAAAATTAGCAAAACGAATGCCGAAATATAAATTTATATGGTTTGGAACTGCCAATTTGCACTTTGTTGGAAAAGAAGTTCGTAAGGCAATATCGGAATATAATGCCATAGAAAAAAGCTATGTCTGACCATAAAAAACGGGAGTTACCACATATCATAGAAATCATGATATAATAAATCCAGACTTTACGGAAAGGTGATTATATCATGAAAACATCAATTATAGGATATCCACGAATCGGTTCACTGCGTGAATTGAAATTTGCGAGTGAAAAATATTTCAGAGGCGAGATTTCAGCTGAGGAATTGCAGAAAACTGCAAAGGAACTTCGTTATGAAAATCTTAATGTTCAGCATAAAAATGACCTGGACTTTATTCCCTCCAACGACTTTTCCTTTTATGATGGCATGCTCGATACTGCGGTATTGCTGA
Source organism: uncultured Oscillospiraceae bacterium (assembly GCA_934463345.1). Lineage (GTDB taxonomy): Bacteria > Bacillota > Clostridia > Oscillospirales > Ruminococcaceae > Porcipelethomonas. The sequence continues at coordinate 826 of CAKSJL010000105.1, forward strand.
ATGCAGTTCCTGACAGATACAGAAATTTGGGTTTACCTGAACTTGACACCTATTTTGCAATGGCAAGGGGATACCAGGGCAAAAACGGCGATGTCAAAGCTTTAGCCATGAAAAAGTGGTTCAACACCAATTATCACTACATGGTACCTGAAATTGACGATAACACAGAGATTAAACTGGTGGGCAGCAAACCGTTTTCAATGTTTACAGAGGCGCTTGAAAATGGCATTAAAACAAAGCCGGTAATTATCGGACCGTATACTTTTCTGAAACTTGCCAAATATACTGGTAACAAAACAGCAGCTAATTTTATTTCACCTACAATTGCTGCATACAGCAAAATTCTGAAACAGCTTTCAGAACTTGGCGCAGAATGGGTACAGCTTGACGAACCATGTCTTGTTATGGATATGACTTCTGAGGACAAGTATTTATTTATACAGCTTTATGAAAAAATTCTTGCTGAAAAGCATAATACAAAAGTTTTGCTGCAAACTTATTTCGGCGATGTTCGTGACTGTTACGATGAGCTTTGCAAACTTGATTTTAAAGGTATAGGTATTGATTTTGTTGAAGGAAAACAATCTCTTGACCTGATCAGAAAAAATGGTTTTCCAAAAGAAAAGATTCTTTTTGCAGGTGTTGTAAATGGAAAGAATATCTGGCGCAACCATTACAGCAAAACGCTGACTATTATTTCTGAGCTGAAAAAGCATTGCGGTGAAATTGTGCTGAATACTTCCTGTTCTCTGCTTCATGTTCCATACACACTGAAAAATGAAACAAAGCTTGCAGAAAGCTATAAAAAGCATTTTGCCTATGCAGAGGAAAAACTTTCCGAACTGGCTGAACTGAAAAAAATTATTGATTCTGAACTAAAGACTGAAACGGAGGAATATCAGAAAAATTCTCGTTTATTCCTTGAATCACGCAGCGGAAGTGATCCGGCAATTCAGAAAAGGGTATCATCACTTTCAGAATCAGATTTTGTAAGACTGCCCGTATTTGAAGAGCGTGAGAAGCTCCAGAAGGAACGTTTTGCACTGCCTGTTCTTCCGACAACAACAATTGGTTCGTTCCCGCAGACTTTGGAAGTAAGGACCACTCGTGGAGCATTCCGAAAAGGCGAGATAACCGAAGAACAGTATGAAGCATACATGAAGGATAAAATTGATGAATGTGTAAAATCACAAGAAGAAATTGGTCTTGACGTACTGGTTCATGGTGAATTTGAACGTAACGACATGGTTGAATACTTCGGCGAGTGCCTGGACGGATATCTCTTTACCGAAAAAGCATGGGTACAGTCCTATGGTACACGATGCGTAAAGCCGCCTGTTGTATGGGGCGATATCTCTCGTGCAAAACCTATGACTGTCAAATGGTCGAGATACGCTCAAAGTCTGACTGACAAACCGATGAAGGGCATGCTGACAGGACCTGTTACCATTCTCAACTGGTCATTCCCTCGTGAGGATATTTCCTTAAAAGAAAGCGCATACCAGATCGCTCTTGCAATTCGTGAGGAGGTTCTTGATCTGGAAGCAAATGATATAAACATTATTCAGGTGGATGAGGCTGCACTTCGTGAAAAACTGCCGCTGAGAAAGTCTGACTGGAAAAACGATTACCTTAACTGGGCAATACCGGCATTTCGTCTTGTGCACAGCGGTGTAAAACCGGAAACACAAATTCATACACACATGTGCTACAGTGAATTTGCGGACATTATCAATGACATTGATGACATGGACGCAGATGTCATTACCTTTGAAGCAAGCCGTTCTGACCTGTCGATTCTTGATGTTCTGAAGGAAAATAATTTCCGTACAGAGGTTGGTCCGGGCGTATATGACATACATTCTCCAAGAATACCATCCAAAGAAGAGATCAAGTCGGCTCTGCACAAGATGCTGGAGAAAATCCCGGCAGAAAAACTGTGGGTAAACCCGGACTGCGGTCTGAAAACAAGAGGTAATGCAGAAACAGTTCCAAGCCTTGAAAATCTCGTAAAGGCTGCAAAGGAGATTCGCAGTGAAATTATCTGAACTTTTTCATAAAAAAACAGTTATGTCATTTGAGGTTTTCCCTCCCAGACCTTCAGTCGATGAAAGTGTAATTTACAATACTCTGGACGGTCTTACAGGACTTAATCCGGATTTTATAAGTGTAACTTACGGTGCAGGCGGCGGAAGCAATGGCAATAAAACCATTCAGATTGCGTCAGATGTGAAACACAGATATGGAATTGAAAGTGCAGCACATCTCCCGTGCATCGGTATTACAAAAACTCAGGCAGTACAGATACTGGACTCCTTAAAAGAAAACGGCATTGAAAATATCCTCGCTCTGCGTGGGGATATTTCAGCCGATACTGTTCCTGCAAAGGATTTCAGGCATGCAAACGAGCTTATTGAATTTATTCATGAACGCTATGACTTCAATATTATTGCAGCATGTTATCCGGAAAAGCACCCGGAAAGCAAAAGTATTATTGATGATATTCATTTTCTGAAACAAAAGGTTGACAGCGGAGTTTCTCATCTTATCACACAGTTGTTTTTGGACAATAATGATTTCTTCTCATTTCGTGAACGCACATCAGTTGCAGGAATAAACGTTCCGATCGAAGCCGGCATAATGCCTGTTACTAATAAAGCACAGATCGAACGTATGGTAAAGCTCTGCGGAATAAAGCTGCCGGAGAAATTTATAAAAATAATGGAACGCTATGAAGATAATCCTGTTGCATTGAGAGATGCAGGAATTGCGTACGCTATTGACCAGATTGTCGAGCTGATTTCTCAGGAAGTGGACGGTATTCACCTGTACACCATGAATAATCCGTATGTTGCCAAACGTATACATGACGCTGTTTTCAGACTGTTTGCAGCAGCATAGTTGATTTACAGATATAAATATGCTATAATTGTAAATACGTTATGGAGTGAATAAAAATGACTTTACAGCAGCTGAAATATATTATACAAATAGTCCAGTGTGGTTCAATTACCATGGCAGCTCAAAAGCTTTTCATTACCCAGCCCAGCTTATCCAAAGCAGTATCAGAACTTGAACAGGAAATGGGTATTACAATTTTTCTGCGCAGCAACAGAGGCGTTATTCTTTCCGAAGAGGGTACAAAGTTTCTGTCATATGCAAGGCAAGTTGTGGAACAGGCAGAGCTTTTGGAGCATACATTCAAATACGGCGAACCGGTAAAGCGTGTATTTGCTGTATCGTCCCAGCACTATGCCTTTGCTGTAAATGCTTTTGTTGCGCTTGTAAAGGAATACGGAAGTGACAAATATGAATTTTCGCTTCGTGAACTGCGGACAAATGACATTATAGAGGATGTACGCACACAGCGTTCAGAGCTTGGTATTTTATTTCTCAGTAATTTTAATCAGGAAGTTATTCTGAGAATTCTGCATAATAACGATTTGCAATTTGTAACGCAGTTTACAGCAAAGCCTCATGTTTTTGTAAGCCGCAGCAATCCATTGGCTAAGAAAAAGCTTGTAACACGAAAGGATTTGTTGGATTATCCAAGACTCAACTATGACCAGGGTATCAATAATTCTTTTTATTTTTCAGAGGAACTGCACAGCACAGATGAAAGTCCGAAAAGCATTATAGTTTCAGATCGTGCAACGCTTTTTAATCTGTTGATCGGATTGAACGGTTATACGATTTCCTCCGGTATTTTAAGCAGTGATTTAAATGGTACAGATATTGCATCAATTCCGCTTGAGAGTGACGAAATTATGAAAATCGGTTATATTCATGCTGTTGACCGACCTTTGAATAAGATTGCACAAAGATATCTGGAACATTTCAGGATGTACATCGAAAATTATCAAAGTGATAAATAGTCAGAACCTGTCCACATTGAAAATGCATGCAGATTTTCAGGCATAATCTTGCTGAAAAGGCATGCACAGAGATTTTCATTTTTTTAAAAACGATAAAATAGTCTCTTGTTTGGAACATTTAAATTTTAAAAGAAAAAGACCCACAATGTGGGTCTTTCATATTTTGACGATCATATTAGTTTAACTGTTATTTACAGTTGTACTCAGGATAATTTTTCTTCCTCGAATCATAAACATCCTTTAGTTGCTCTTTATTAAGAATCAGATTAGCTAAACGATAAAGCTTATATTTCAATGAATTAAATTCATATTTAAACGCATATGTAAGCAGAACATCTCCTCCGAATTTTTCCTTGAATTTTTGTATACCCAGAGCCTTGTTAGAACTTGTTCTCATAGATAAAATGTGGTATAATAGAGATTATGAAAGCAGAATATAAAAGAACCAATTATCCA
>CAKSJL010000106.1 GCA_934463345.1 uncultured Oscillospiraceae bacterium
AATGTATACTTGGCATTCTCAGAAAGTATACTTTTTATATAGGTTAATTGAGCATATATATCATTGTCCTGATGACCATCTATATACATATCATAAAGCTTTTCTGTTTCAGAATTATTAGGAACATCCAAGTAATTCTGGTAAACAAAATCAGTATACACACTGTTATTGAGTAAATTTGTTTCATTGTTACTCAGCAACGATTCAAATGACTGATAAGGCGACACTTCAAATTCATATTCCTTTTTATCGCTTGATTCAGTTCGCATGTCATAAATATATGATATATTTTCTAATGGCTTGGAATTATATGGGGTATAGGTATACTTCGGATTAAAAAGCGATGACTTTATCCTAACATTAATTAACGGCATATATATATCACTTAAATATTCTCCGTAATTCACAAAAAGCAGATCCTGCGGATATGTACTATCAGAAAAGTTTTTAAACAAATATGCATTGTCTTCATACACACTATTGTTAAAGATGTCCCAGCTTTTCCCGTCATATACAGAACCAACATATCCTTTCAGATATATATTTCCTAATACCTGTGATACTCCAGAAGTAGATACAGTAAGATCTGTTTTGCCACTATACGATATAGAATTAAAGTTTCCAAGACGATGACTATAGCTTTTAATATTGCCTATCTTAAATGATGATGAGATACGTTCAAGGCTTCCACTGATATCATTAAACGTAAATTCACTTACAGCAGTTTTAACATTGCTTCTTATAGCATTAAGATTATCAGAACGTGTATAATCAGAAACTTTTACAAACATGAAAGCTCCGGCCATGATAAGTACAGAAAACAACAACATTATTATACCTGATTGACCAGCTGTTCTAAATCTTATAGCAGGTTTGGATATAAATGTGTTCCCTTTTCTTATAAAGCCTGTTTTAAGCCTGCCTGTACTTTTATAGTAACCTGACTGATCTACTGCAAGCAAAGAAACCCAATAAAATACCAGAAAAATAATATATAAAAGTTCTGGAGCTTTTCCATAAAAAAGACCGATTTCAACAAATGGGAAAGTAAGAATAAAACCAAAAAAGAAATTAGGTTTAACGATTGATATATAGCATATTAATGAAGTAAGAATAAATACAGTAAGGCAAATAAAGAATTTGGTATCAGAAATAAGATCTATTTTACTTGTATCTATTTTAAAATAATCACTTCTCTGAGGCCAGATTGTTCTGTAAGTCTGATTACATACAAGCATAAAACCATTCGTAAATTTACCCCAATTTTTATAAATTATTAATTCATAGCATAGAGCCGTTGGCAGCAAAATTAGCATAGTTTTTCCGGGAAGAATAAATATAACTGAAAAGATAGAAAAAAACAGTATAATGTAAAAATTAAGAATGGGTAAATTAATATTTATATTAAACATTGAAACAAAGGCATTTATTGTGCCAAAGCAACCCAGAAGCGCTATCATGATAAGCGCCAAAAAATCAAAAATGTTATTTTTCTTAGGTATAGAAACGGAAATATTATCTGTTATCTTTATTCCGCTGTAAATATTTGCATTGCTTTTGTTTTTCATATTGTTGTTCCTTAAATATTTATACTTGAATTTTCATTTCCAGCATTTATTACGGAAACATCATTTCTTTCAATCCAATCATTGTTATTGAATTTGTCGTTTACATAAATAATCCGGATATTATTAAAAACGTTTTTTTCAGACACGAGCTTCACATTATTTAAGCAGGAAGAAATATAAATTATATTTGAAAAATTGTATATTGTTTCTTCCATTTTAGGATTTTTTGCTTCATACTCCCCGGCTGTTTTAAAAATATCTTTCATTGCGTCTGAAATATCTGCTTCATTTAAAATTTGGTCAGTGACACTGTTTTTCTCATTTTTATTATAATATGATATATTAAATGGAACTTCATTTTCAATGAAAAACCATGCAACGGAAAAGAAAACTTCTGATATACGATCAGCAGTTTTTCCAGTTGATTCATTATTCAGATCAAAAATAACAAGTATTGATGAATTTAATGGCTGGCTGTAATGTTTGACAATCAGATTGTCATTTTTTAAGCTTAAATTCCAGTGTATTCTGTTCGGCTTATCCCCCGCTATATAATCTTTAAGAGCAAAAATTTCTGACGGGTCATCTCCACTTTTATGCTTTGAAAAAACGTCACCATCATCTGCGTTTATCATATTGTAAATGCCTGAACTGTTTACTGTAAGTATTTCCGGAAAAACGACAATCTGGCATGAATTATTTGATTTTATTCTACACGAAAACAGCTTTATATAATCATAAATCTTTATAGATTTAATTTTAACATTCAAAATACCGCAGTATTCAGAAGTCAGTGAAAATTTTATTCTTTCCGTTGTCAAAGGATGAATCGGTATTTCAATAAACATATGATCATGAATATTTAACAAACTGTTATAGTACTCTATAGTTGCAGTCACATTTGGCAACGGAAGAAGTGAACTGTTTTTTATTTCAATTACAAATTCAGCCTTACTTTTCTTTATTGACGAATCAGAAACAGATTTAATCTGACATTTAACAAAAAGTTTCGCAATTATTGTAGAAATAGCCATAAAGATAGGTAAAGCAGCCACAAAAATCAAAAAGTAAAACGAAAATGGCTGAGAGTACAGAATGAAAAATAGTATTGCCACAATAACCAGAATTATATACAAAAATTTATATATGGTCATATTTGTTCACCATTAGTGTGCAAGTTTCGGAACAGGAACATTTTTTAGAATTTCATTTAAAATACTTGTTTCGCTCATATTGCTTAATGCAGCCTTTCTTTCGAGAATAATCCTATGCTGAGAAATATCTTTAAAAATAAATGCGACATCATCCGGAATAACATAATCACGTCCCTGAATAACTGCCGTAGCCCTTGCCATAGAAGCCAGACTTATAGTTCCTCTTGGACTTAAGCCAAGAGAAATCATCGGATGATGTCTTGTAGCATCAGCCAGACGTGCGATATACTCCAGAATTATATCATCAATGTATATATTCTGTACAGTTTCCTGTATTTCAAGAAGCTCATTTATTTTTACTGCTGACCTAACATTGTTATTTCTTTTATTTTCAAGTCTTGACCGTAATATAAGAATTTCATCTCGTATATCCGGATATCCCATATTTAGTTTTATCATAAAGCGATCAAGCTGAGATTCAGGAAGCATCTGAGTTCCTATTGAACCTATAGGATTTTGGGTTGCAATAACTATATATGGTTTCGGAAGACAATAGCTTTTTCCATCAACAGTTATGTTTCCCTCTTCCATTATCTCCAAAAGTGCTGATTGAGTTTTACTTGAGGTACGATTGATTTCATCAGCTAAAAACAAATTGCAAACTGCAACTCCGGGTTTGTATTCAAAATTGCCGGTTGATTTATTATAAATTGAAAAGCCAGTTATATCTGTTGGCAAAACATCCGGTGTAAATTGCATTCTATTGTAATTAAGTGACATTGCCTTAGAAAAAGCAAGAGCCATTGTTGTTTTTCCAACTCCAGGGATATCTTCTATAAGGATATGTCCTCCAGCAATTATTGAAAGAAGTGCTTTAATAATAACATCATCTTTGCCTATTACATTTTTCTTAATTTCAGAAATTATTTCAAAAAATTTTTTTTGAGCATTTTTTACATTTGATTCCATTTCATTCTCCTTTAGCTACCATAAAAAGTGAAATAAAAATTTATTATACTTTCTTTAATGAAGTTCTTTTGTTCTAAAACTATTATACCATACATTTATAATAAATTCAATTTAATGTATTATAATTAATAGATATTCTTAATACTTGAAAAATGTTTTTGATAACATACAAAACACAAAAATTCCGTCAGGATACAAAAGAAAATGCATCTCTGACGGAACTTAGCTATTAAACAGCACCACACTGTCTATAATTTGTATTTTATAAATTCACGAATCTTATCATTTGACAAATGCTGCGAATGCTTTGTAGGTCTGATAAACATCAATCTTGGCAACAGTTTCAAATGGTGCATGCATGGAAAGTACAGGAACACCTACATCTATTGTATCAACATTTAAATTTGCTATATATGCAGCAACTGTTCCGCCACCGCCCATATCAACCTTTCCAAGCTCGCCAGTCTGCCAGATAACTTCATTTTCATCAAGAAGTCTGCGAATTTTTCCTACAAATTCAGCAGATGCATCCGATGTTCCTGATTTTCCCCTTGCACCAGTAAATTTGGTTACAACAACGCCATAATTTATAAATGCGCAATTTCTCTTTTCCATTACATCAGGAAATGTCGGATCAAAAGCAGCGTTTACATCAGCAGACATGCACTGTGAATTTGAAAGCACTTCCCTGCCCTCAGCGCCAAATTCAGCCGCAATATCAGCAATAAAATACTTCAAATATGCTGACTGAAGACCAGTATTTCCGTCACTTCCGGTTTCTTCTTTGTCTGTGAGAACAGTAACTGCTGTATATTCCGGATTATTACAATTTACCGCAGCCATAAGTGCAGTATATGCGCAAACTCTGTCATCATGACCATATGAACCTATAAGACTTCTGTCAAAGCCAATGTCCTTTGCTTTAAAAGCAGGGACAGCTTCAAGCTCCGCAGACACAAAATCATCTTCAACAATACCATACTTTTCATTTAGTATTTTCATAATGTTCAGCTTTACAGCATCACTTAAACCACTTTCCTTAAAAGGTCTGGAACCAATTACAATATTTAACTCCTCACCTTTTATACCCTGCGCAAGGTTTCTTTTCATCTGGTCGGCCGCAAGGTGTGGCAACAGATCATTTATACAAAAAACAGGATCATTTTCATCCTCACCAATTTTCACCTTAACGCTGCTTCCATCTGCTTTAATTATTACGCCATGAAGTGCAAGAGGAATAACTGTCCACTGATATTTCTTGATTCCACCATAATAATGAGTTTTAAAAAGCGCAAGCTCATTATCTTCATAAAGCGGGTGCTGCTTTAAGTCAAGTCTTGGAGTGTCAATGTGTGCTGCACAAAGTCTGACGCCATTTTTAATATCTTCTTTGCCTATAAC
>CAKSJL010000107.1 GCA_934463345.1 uncultured Oscillospiraceae bacterium
TTATTCCTGATATAGAGATTTTTTAAATGGCAAAGTATATTATAAAAGGTATAAATGGATTTATTGGACATGCTATAGCAAAGCGCCTCCTGTTTGACAATAATATTGTCATTGGTTTTGGAGATGAAACACATGATGCTTCAGAACTTTTTCCTGAGTACTCAAACTATTATTCTTTTCCTCCAAAATGTACAAATTTAAAAAATGGGTTTTTTTATAACGCTGACGCTTTTCTCGATCTTGCATGGCATGGTTATGGAAAATTTACTAATGATTTCAAGACGCAGTTTGATAACTTGAATAATATTTATTTATCATTATTATTCTGCAAAAACTTTTCATGCAAAAAATATATTTTCTTTAATTCTTCTGCTGCCTATAAAAAAGATATAAAAACCGGCGAGTATACAAGTATGTATGGTGCGGCAAAAAAATCTGCTGAAAGAATTGCAAGGATAAAATGTAATCAATTTGGAATCCAATATAATAGTATACTTTTTTCTGTTATTTTTGGAAACGGTGATTTTTCAAAACGTTCAGTAAATATCATTATAAAAAAAATGTTAAATAATGATGTGATAAATTTAACAAGTGCAGATTCATTATATGATTGGGTATATATTGATGATGCAGTTAATGGAGTTATTTCAGTTGTTGAAAATGGCGTTAATGGAATAGAATATTATGTGGGAAACAGACAACCAACAAAATTTATTGATATTGTGTTAAAAACAAAAAACGTACTAAATTCAAATTCATATTTAAATTTTGGAAAGTATATTGATCCAACATATATTGATTATTCAGCCATTAATATGAATCAATTATATAAAGATACTGGATTTGAATGTATTTGTAATTTTGAAAAATCTATTAAAAAAACTGCTGAATGGGTAAAATCACTTGAATGGGAGGTTTAATTTTGAAAGGTATAATTCTTGCTGGTGGGAAAGGATCACGCCTTTTTCCAACTACAATATCTATAAGCAAACAACTTCTCCCTGTATATGATAAACCATTAATATATTATCCTCTTTCTGTACTTCTTCTTGCTAATATAAAAGATATTCTTCTCATAACTTCTCCAGATTATGTTGAACTATACCGAAAACTTCTTGGGGATGGATCAAGGCTTGGTATACATATTGAATATGCTGTTCAGAATATACCAAGAGGGCTTGCAGATGCATTTATAATTGGTGAGAAATTTATTGGTGAAGATAGCGTTTGCTTGGTGCTTGGTGATAATGTATTTTATGGACAATATTTTAGTGAAGTGTTAATGGAAGCAAAAAGCTTATTAGAAAATGGTGGTGCAACTATTTTTGGCTATCCTGTAAAAGACCCACACTCTTTTGGGGTATTAGAATTTGATGAAAATAAAAAGGTCAAGTCACTCGAAGAAAAGCCTCAGAATCCAAAATCAAGTTATGCCATTCCAGGATTGTATTTTTATGATAATAATGTCATTAAAATTGCCAAAGGAATTAACCCGTCAGCAAGAGGTGAACTTGAAATAACTGACGTAAATAACGTTTATCTAAAAAATAATAAGCTTCATGCTGTTTTAATGGGACGTGGAATGGCTTGGTTTGACACTGGAACACCTGATAGTATATACAAAGCAGGAGCATTTGTTAAAACCATACAAGATATGCAAGGATTTTATGTATCTTGTATTGAAGAAATAGCATGGCGAATGGGTTACATATCCATAGATAAACTTGAAATATTAGGAAAAGAACTTCAATGTACAGATTACGGAAAATATATTATTTCTCTTGCGGAGGAAAATAAATGAAAATAGTTGTAACTGGTGGGGCTGGATTTATTGGTGGTAACTTTATTCATTATATAATGAATAAATACTCGGATTATAAAATTATTTGTATAGACAAACTAACATATGCAGGTAATATGGAAACCCTTGATTTAGTTATAAATAATCCAAACTTTAAATTTATTAAATCTGATATTTGTAACAGAAACGACATTTTTAATATATTTTCCAAAGAATCACCAGACATAGTTGTTAATTTTGCTGCTGAATCACACGTTGACAGAAGTATTGAAGATCCGGAGGTATTTCTTAAAACCAATATTCTCGGAACTAATATTTTGCTTGAAGCATGTAAAAAATACAATATCAAAAGATATCATCAAGTTTCTACTGATGAGGTTTATGGAGATCTTCCTTTGGACAGACCTGATCTTTTCTTTACAGAAGAAACACCAATACATACGAGTAGTCCATATTCTGCAAGCAAAGCAAGTGCTGATTTACTTGTTTTAGCCTATTACCGAACATTTGGAATTAATACAACAATAAGTCGATGTTCAAACAACTATGGTCCATATCATTTTCCAGAAAAGCTTATCCCATTAATGATTGTGAACTGTCTTAACAACAAAGCACTTCCCATTTACGGGAACGGTGAAAATGTGCGAGATTGGCTTTATGTTGAAGATCATTGTAAGGCAATTGATCTCATAATACACAATGGATTGCCAGGTGAGATTTACAATATTGGTGGGCATAATGAAATGAAAAATATTGATATCGTAAAACTTATAATAAATGAACTTGGAAAGTCCGAAGAACTTATAAAATTTATTCCAGATAGAAAAGGGCATGATCTTAGGTATGCTATTGATCCAACTAAAATTCATAATGAGCTTGGTTGGCTTCCTGAAACTAAATTTAGTGAAGGATTAAAAAAGACCATAGAATGGTATTTAAACAATAAAAAGTGGTGGATGAATATTTTGTCCGGTGAATATAACAATTATTATAAAAAAATGTACGGAGTAGATATATGAAAGTTGTAATTTTAGCTGGTGGACTTGGAACGAGAATAAGTGAAGAAAGTCACCTTAGACCTAAACCTATGATTGAAATAGGTGGAAATCCAATCTTATGGCACATAATGAAATTATATTCATATTATGGACATAATGATTTTATTATATGTTGTGGATACAAAGGTTATGTTATTAAAGAATATTTTGCTGACTACTATCTGCATCGTTCTGATGTAACTTTTGATTTTGCAAACAATAATGAAATGGTTATTCATAACAATATTGCAGAACCTTGGAGAGTAACCATTGTTGATACAGGGTTAAATACTCAGACTGGTGGACGCATTAAAAGAATAAAAGATTATCTTCATAATGAACGGTTTATGTTAACATATGGCGATGGTGTATGTGATATAAATATAAATACACTCATTGATTTTCATATAAAATCGGGACGCTATGCAACCATGACAGCCATACAACCTGGCGGAAGATTTGGCGTCCTTGATATTAAAGATGATTGTAGCATTAGTAAATTCACAGAAAAAAGCAAAGAAGATGGTGGATGGATTAATGGTGGGTTTATGGTATTAGAACCTGAAATCTTTAATTATCTTTCTAATGATCCAAATCTTTCGTTTGAACATGAGCCTCTTGAAAATATGGCTCATGATGGACAATTATCTGCTTTTAAATACAACGGATTTTGGCAGTGTATGGATACTCTGAGAGATCAAATGTATTTAGACAAATTAATAGAAAAAAACAAAGCACCTTGGATAAAGTGGGAATAAATATGAGTCTTGATCGATCGTTTTATAAAAATAAAAAGGTACTCGTAACCGGTAATACTGGGTTCAAAGGTTCATGGATATGTGCAATGTTAACATATCTGGGTGCAGAAGTTGCTGGATATGCTCTTGAACCTGAAACAGAAATTTCATTGTATAATATTTTACACATGAAAAAATATATTAACTCAATTATAGGTGATATAAGAGATCTTGAATTGTTAAAAAAACAATTCGACATTTTTTCACCTGAAATAGTTATACATATGGCTGCACAACCAATTGTTCGCAAAAGTTATAGTGATCCTGTATATACTTACTCTACAAATGTTATGGGTACTGTAAATGTACTTGAATGTTGTCGAATGTCAAATACCGTTAGATCAGTTGTTAATGTTACAACTGATAAGGTATATAACAACAAAGAGTGGGTATGGGGCTATCGTGAAAGTGATGAATTAAATGGATTTGATCCATATTCAAACAGCAAATCTTGTTCAGAACTTGTTACAGATAGCTATAAAAAGTGTTTTTTAAACGTAAAAGGCATTGCTGTTTCAACCGTAAGAGCTGGAAACGTTATTGGTGGTGGTGACTTTTCACCAGATAGAATTATTCCAGACTGTATAAGAGCATCCTTAAAGCAAAATACTATAAATATAAGAAATCCGTATTCAGTACGACCATATCAGCATGTACTTGATCCATTGACTGTATATCTTGAAATTGCTCAGCGACAGTATAATGATTTTTCATTAAACGACTGTTATAATGTAGGACCTGATGAATCGGACTGCATTACAACTGGTGAATTAGCAAATAAATTCTGTAAATATTGGGGTGAAAACGCCAATTGGAACGATTGCTCTGAAAAAAATGCCCCTCATGAAGCAGGCTTTTTAAAACTTGATTGTTCCAAATTAAAGGAAAAATTTAAATGGAAACCAACATATAATATTGACTGTTCAGTAAAAAAAACAGTTGAATGGACGAAATATTGGATAAATAACAATTGTATTGAAGAGTATACCAGGAAACAAATTGATGATTTTTTCAGTGGGAATTAAGGTGGATTTTATGGAGTTTATAAAAACAAAAATTTATGGATGTTTTATAATTGAAAAAAAGTATTTTAAAGATGAACGTGGATATTTTACACGTGCATTTTGTAGGGATACATTTCAGGAATACGGATTAAATGCAAATTTTGTTCAATCAAACATTTCTCAGAATGAAAAAAAATATACTTTGCGAGGTTTACATTCACAAATAGCACCTAATAGTGAAGATAAACTTGTAATGTGTTCCAGAGGGCATATTCTTGATGTTTGTGTTGATGTTAATCCTGAATCTCCAACATATAAATTATATGTTGCTGCTGAGTTAAGTGAAAAAAACGGTAGATGTTTGTATATACCCAAAGGTTGTGCACATGGATATCTTACAC
>CAKSJL010000108.1 GCA_934463345.1 uncultured Oscillospiraceae bacterium
CCAACAATCTGTTCCAGCTGTTCTGTAAATTCACTGCACAAATTTATACCCTCTGGATTTTTAGATCTGAAAAATTTATGCATGTCAGTAAGGTAAAAGCAAAGCGGTGTTTTCCCTCCAAAGCGCTTTGCTGCTTCAAGTATTTTTTCAGTCTCTTTTTTTCCGGTACTCTTTATTTTAATGCAGAGTTTTTTATTCTCCGCAATTTTTTTGAATTCATTTTCAGACCACATGTAACTGCAAATAACAGATGGCTCATAGTTTTCCTTTCGGGAAAGCCTGCCCCTTATATACACAATTTTGCCCGGTTCAGCCAGAGCCTTATAAGTTTCAGCAGTTTCAGGAAAAAGAGTACACGAAATTGATCCGGTCACATCTTCAACAGAAACAAATAACATTTTTCTTCCAGCCGAGGTATAGTGGACTGTAACATCACTAATTATTCCAAGAAAACAAAATTCGTCCTTTTCATATTTTTTGTCAGACGACCGCTTTAATTTAAGGATATCCGGAAGCTTCATAAGTTCTTTGAAAAGCCTGTATTCATCAAGCGGATGACCAGATATATACATTCCGGTAGCAAGCTTTTCAAGTTCAATCATTTCACTGTAGCTGTATTCTCTTTTGTCCTTCTTTTTTTTAGGAGGTACATCCTGGAGTCCATTCTCAGAAAAAAGATTCATCTGTCCTTCAACATTCTGTCTGGAATATTCGCTGAAACTGTCCATAAGCGATTCATATTCAGACACCATTTCCAGACGTGTCTGTCCAAGGTTATCAAAGCACCCTGATTTTATTAAATTTTCAACTATAATTTTACCAATATTATTTCTGGTATTTCTTTCACAGAAATTTTCAAGCGAAGTATATATACCATTCTTGTTCCTCTCAGAAACGATATTGTCTATAACTCCCCTTCCAATGTTTTTTATGGCAAGCAATCCATACCTGATACCGCTTTCCTCTGCTGTGAATCCAACAAAGCTCTGATTTATATCAGGTCTTAGTATGATTATTCCATTTTTCCGGCACTCGTCAATATATTCCGCAAGCTTATCAGTATTGCCAAGAATGCTTGACATAAGCGCTGCCATATATTCCTTTGTATAGTGACATTTTAGAAATGCTGTCTGATACGAAAGATAGGCATAAGCAGCGGCGTGTGATTTATTAAATGCATACGAAGCAAAACCGCTCATTTCATCAAAAATCTCATTTGCTGTCTTTTCATCTATTCCATTGGCAACAGCGCCACAGCATCCGGTGTCTCCAGCCTCATTACGATTTCCATAGATAAACACATTTCGTTCTTTTTCCATAACATCGTGCTTTTTTTTAGCCATAGCTCTTCTTACAAGATCTGCACGTCCATAACTATATCCGGCAGCCACACGACATATCTCCATTACCTGTTCCTGATATACCATACAGCCATAGGTAACGTCAAGTATTTTTTCAAGAAGCGGATGCTTATAACTAATCTCATCAGGATGGTGTTTATTGTATATATACTTTGGTATTGATTCCGACGGTCCCGGACGATAAAGAGAAATAACAGCAATTAAATCTTCGAGATTTTCCGGCATAAGCTGTGAAAGAACCCTTTTCATCCCATCGCTTTCAAACTGAAATACCCCTGACGTTTTGCCAGCTGACATCATAGAATAAACTTCACTGTCATCAACAGGTATCGTATTTATATCAAAATCTGGTTTACGTTTCCTTATTTGCTCAGAACAATGCTTAATAACGGTAAGATTACGAAGCCCTAAAAAATCCATTTTGAGCAATCCCAAAGTCTCAAGCGCAGACATCGTATACTGCGTTACCACAGCATCACCGCTTTTTTTTACCGGAACAAGCTCTGTTACCGGAACAGCTGAAATGACAACCCCGGCTGCATGTATCGAATCATTTCTTGGCATTCCTTCTATTTTCATCGATTCATCAAGAAGTCTATGTGCTGTAGGATTTGAGTCATAGAGCTTTTTTAAGTCCCTGCTCTTTTCAAGAGACTTTTCAATTGTCATATCAAGCGAACGTGGTATAAGCGCCGAAACATCATTACGAAATTTTACTGAAAGACCCAGCGCCCGCCCTGTGTCCTTTACAGCGGCCCTCGCTTTAAGTGTATCAAACGCTATTATTTGAGAAACTCTGTCAGCACCATATTTTGAAACAACATAATCTATAACCCGCTGTCTGCCCTCAACACAGAAATCTATATCAAAATCCGGCATACTAACTCTCTCAGGATTTAGAAATCTTTCAAAAAGCAGATTGTATTTTATAGGGTCAATTCCGGTTATACCTATACAATACGCACACAGACTTCCTGCACCTGAACCTCTACCAGGTCCAACAGGAATGTCATTTTCCCTGGCATATCTTATGAAGTCCCAGACTATCAGAAAGTAATCTGTATATCCCATTCTGATTATCACATCAAGTTCGTATTCAAGGCGCTTCAGTACGCTCTGCTTCACATTTTCACCATAACGTTTTCTCAATCCGGCATAACATAATTTCCTGAAATACTCAACAGTATCATCAACACCGTCACGTTTGAACTTTGGCAAGCGAATCACGCCAAATTCAAATTCAACATTGCAGCGTTCAGCAATCTTTACTGTGTTTTCAATTGCCTCCGGAACTTCGCTGAAAAGCTGTTTCATTTCCTGTGCTGACTTAATATAAAATTCATTTGTTGGAAATGCAAGGTTGTTCGGCTCAAATATTGTCTTTTTAAGCTGAATACACATAAGAATATTCTGAGTTTGAGCATCATTTTTTTCAACGTAATGAGAGTCATTTGTTGCTACAAGGGGGATTTTGGTTTCCCTTGAAAGTTTGTAAAGCTGTGGCAATATTTCAATCTGTTCTTTTATACCATGGTTTTGTATTTCAAGGTAATAATTACCTTCGCCAAATATACTCTGATATTTAAGCGCTGTTTCTTTAGCACCTTCATAATCATTATTTAGCAGCTTTACAGCAACCTCTCCTGCTATACATCCAGAAAGACAAATAAGACCATCAGAATATTTTAAAAGAATTTCTTCATCAACTCTCGGCTTACTGTAAAATCCCTCAGTAAATCCCAGTGAAACAAGCTTTATAAGGTTTTTATATCCCTGATTATTTGCGCAAAGAAGTACAAGATGATAGGAATGAGAGTCAAGACGCATATCACGATCAAAACGAGTCCGCCTTGCGACGTAAACCTCACAACCTATAATAGGCTTTATACCCGCTTCTTTTGCTTCACGATAAAATTCAACAGCTCCATACATAACTCCATGATCTGTCACAGCAATAGCAGTCTGCCCAAGCTCTTTTACTTTTTTTACAAGCTCTTTTATGCGACATGCGCCATCAAGCAAACTGTATTCGCTGTGAACATGAAGATGTACAAAGCCGTTATTTTCCATTATCTTTCACCGTTTTTCCTCTGATTTCATCTGCCATTTCAGCAATTTTCCGAAAACGTCGGTTTACTCCTGATCGCCCGATAGGTTTTGTCAGATTCTCCCCTATCTCCTGGAGACTGTATTCCGGATAATCAATGCGAAGCTGTGCAACCTCTATCAGTTCTTCAGAAAGAGAGTCAAAAAGTCCTGCCTCCTGAACAGTAATAATATCCTTGATTTGTCTCGAGGAAGCATTTATAACCTTTTCAATATTTGCCGCATCGCAGTTTGCAATCCTGTTGACCTTATTTCGCATATCTTTATAAATTTTTATATTTATCAAATCTATTGTGCATTGCTTTGCACCTATAAATGTCAGGATATCTTCTATATTTTCGCTGTCCTTGACATAAAGAACAGCATGACCTTTTCGTTCAGTACGACGGGCAGAAATTCCAAACCCTTGAAGAATGCTGTCAAGATCAAAATAAAGCTGCTGTGCAGGCGGCGTAAATTCAAGATGATACTCTTTGTTAGGATCAGTTATGCTGCCACATATGAAAAAAACTCCTGCAAGAAAGGCATTAAGACTATTATTTACAATATTTTTCAGATTTATTTCACGTCTGTCAGGATTTATATTATATGTTTCAAATATTTTCTGCAAAAATATTCTGTCGGAAATATTAATATAATAAACACTGCATCCGTTTTTTTTGGTAAGTACTTCTGTTTCATAGCAGGATTTATCTCCAAAAATCCCTGTTATCAGACTACATGCAAGTTCAAAAAAACATTCAGACTCCGTATGAACAGAAATTTTACTACGATCCAAATGACGGCAATAAAGAATTATTCCATAAAGACATGCATATTTTTTGTCACTGTCTGTTATACTGCTGCAAATTTCTTTCCGTACATTATTTGAAAAGGATGCCAATTTGGCTCACTCCCTGTTATGTTCTGTAATAGCTTATATCTTTTCCTATATCTCTGTGACTCTTCTGAACCCTTAACCCTTTCTGAGTAAGATAGTCAGAAACAAGCTCAGTAAATGTAATTGACCTGTGTTTTCCACCAGTACAGCCAAAACAAATAACCAACTGGCTTTTTCCCTCATGAACATAAAGCGGAATTAGAAAATCAAGTAAATCCTTTATTTTGTCAAGCAATATTTTAGACTGCTCAAAACTCATAACATAATCCCTGACGCTTGGATCGCAACCCGTCATTGAACGTAATTCCATTATATAGTATGGGTTAGGCAGACATCTAACATCAAAAACAAGGTCTGCCTCGGTTGAAACGCCATATTTATAGCCAAATGACATAATTTTTATTATCATTGAATCACTGTTTTTTTCAAGAAAAATGCCCTTTATTTCCTCTTTAAGCTGAGAAGTTGAAAGATACGATGATTCAACATAATAGTCAGCAACCTCTCTGAGCGGACTAAGCTGCTCCCTTTCAAAAGCTATTGCCTTATGCAGACAGCTGGAAAACTTTTCATCAAGCGGATGTTTTCTTCTTGTTTCCTTATACCTTTTTATCAGCACCTCGTCATTTGCTTCAAGATACAGTATCTTGAC
>CAKSJL010000109.1 GCA_934463345.1 uncultured Oscillospiraceae bacterium
GCCTGTAACATCGCCTGTATCAGTTTTAACAAAAATTTCAGCAGCATCTGAACTGTCAAATTTTACATCACCTGTGCTTCTTTCAATAGAGATTTTTCCTGTTGAGATCACATTGCTCAAAGTAATATTTCCTGTGCTTCCGCTTGATGTAACACTTTCGCATATAACATCCGTCAGATATGCATTGCCTGTTGATACACCTACTGTAATGTTTCCATCACAGGTTACATTTGAAACAGTCACTTTACCTGTAGTAACAGAAAGGGAAAGAGAGCCAACAGAATTATTTCCTACACAAATATTTCCTGTACTTGTTTTTGTTTTTAGCAATTTTGAGACGAATGCGTAAAAATCAACATGCCCTGTACTCGAAGAAATATCAGCATTTTCGAACGAATAATCTTTTGGTATTTCAATGTTTCCAGTACTTTCTCTAATGAACAGTGCGTTATATTCTGTTTTCGGAAGATAAACTGTTACCCTTGGTGAATCGAGAGAGAAACCAATATAATCATACCAGGATTTTTGATTATTAATCTTGACAACAAGCACATCATCTTTAATAGTAACAGAATGCTTTGCGTTTTCTTCTTCATAACATTCCACTCTACATTTACCATCATCTGACGAAGTAAATATAATATCTGAGGTATCGCTTATCAGTGATATATCGCTGAATTCTCCACTTACTTCGTAAATATTTGTTTCATATTTGACTGTTGAAAGTTTTGTGAAATCCCATTTAAGCACTGACATAACAATTGCAAAAAGTATACACCCTATCAGTACAAGAGAACCCGCTATAATAAGCCATACTTTTGTTGCCTTTTTCATTGTAATTCCCCCTTTTTTATAAAGCAATTCTTAATAAATACTGCAAATTTCTTCGTAAGTATCAAAATTCCCTTTGTTACTTCCCTGCAGCCATAAAACGTCATAATAGAAAGTCCGATGCAAATAATTCCTGCGGAAAGTATAGCAACACCCGATGTACCGTTGTCCTCCGCAACCAAAACAATGCATCTCGGCACACTGACAATAGCACAAGCAGCAAGCGCAGCGAAGGTTGCCCACAGCGAAGCAATTACAGCCCACAGCGAAACGTAAAGTGCAAAAATTACGGCGAAAGTTACAATCCCCAGAGAAAACCATATTGGAGATCCAAGCGCTAATAGCACGATTTTCCACGCCTTAAGCTGTCTTTTAGGTCTTATTCTTTCTTTAACAACTTTTGCAAAAGGAATATCTGCTATCGTTTGTTCGACGATTTCATTAACAGAACCTACTGCTGAAACGGCCTCTTCTTCTGAAAGACCTTCTTCCAGCTGATCATCAATTATTTCACTATAAAACATCAGACGTTCCTCAATATCATCCTGCGGCAATCCAGATAAGGCTTTACGTAATTGTGCAAGAAATTCCTGTTTACTCATTGCCATCATCCTCCTTAGTAACAAATCGGTATATAGATAAAATTTCTTTCCACTCGTTTTTGAAGTCCTCAATGCGCTTTAATCCATCATCAGTGATATGGTAATACTTCCGAAGCCTGCCACCATGTTCAGCGGTGTGCACAGTCAGCATATCAGCTGTTTCCAAACGTTTCAGAATGGTGTATAAGGTTGATTCTGAAAGTTTTATATAAGGCTTTATATCTTTTATAATTTTATAACCATACGAATCTTCGCTTCGGATAGCTGCTAAAACGCAAACGTCCAGGAGTCCTCGTTTCAACTGAGCATCCATGCTATACCTCCTTTCATGTTATACATCATATTACAAAGTATGAGCTTTGTCAATAGGTTTTGCGAAAAAAGAGCGGCAGAGAGAAGTAAATCTCCCTGCCGTTGTGTTTATATTTGTTAATATTTATCATAATCCCATCCTCATAACCACTGACCGAAAGGTGTTTATTCTGCTGATTCAATTTATTCTGTACGAACACACTATGAGCGATGGAAGTATGTTTGCAGACATAATCAAATTCATTGCCAGCAGCAATTTTGACAGTCACAATTACAGCTGTGAAAAAGGGTGGATGCATGATAAACATAAAAATAAAAAGCCCGCAAACCTGATTATATCAAAGGTTTACGAGCTTTTGAATTGTGGTGCCGGTGACCGGGGTCGAACCGGTACGGTGTCACCACCGCGGGATTTTGAGTCCCGTACGTCTGCCAATTCCATCACACCGGCTGCTAAATTAACAATAAAATTATATCATATAAATTCAATTGTGTCAAGGAAAATTTTATGGAGTGCGGCTATAAAGCACAGATTATAAAAATCCAGAACAGAAAAAGGTAGTTCTTTTCTTTTTCGCTATGCATTGTATTTCTGCACATTGCGCTGATACTGTACTTATGCCGATTTGCGAGAATTATTTCGACTTTCGTGCCATTATCAGCGCTGCCTGTTTTAAAATATCAGCCTCCATTTCAAGTTCTTTTACTCGCTTTCTCAGCGCGATCAGTTCATTTTCTTCCGGAGTCCTGTTATCTTTTGCCTTAAATGACCCTGAATTATTGAAATCTCTCACCCACTTTGTTACACTCGATTTCGATACACCGTATTCCTTTGCTATGGAACTTGGTGACTTTCCACTCTTTACAAGCGATACTATCTGTCGTTTGAATTCTTCTGTATAATTCCTTGTTTTCCATGCCATTTTTACCACTTTACCTTTCTTTTATTATACCATGGCTAAATGTTTTTTGTGTAATTATCATAGACAATTCATTTTGTTGTTTATTTGAGGGAATTGATTTTGTTCGTGGTTTTGTATATAATATATAAAGTAACCGTAGGCAAAGAAAAGTAAGTGCAAGAATGGAATATTTATCAATTAGACAAACAGCCGATAAATGGGGCATCTCAATTAGAAGAATACAAGTATTGTGCAATGAATGTCGTATACCTGGTGCATTGAAGATTGGTTCTTATTAGAATATTCCTGCTAACGCAGAAAAACAAAAAGACGAACGTATTAAAAGTGGCAAATACATAAAGGAGACTGGCAATGGATGCTGAAATAGCGAAAACTCTGGAAATAGGCGAACTAAAAGGTGAATATAGAAAATACCTGCGTCAACTTGGCTTAGGAGAGAATACAGTTAGCACCTCATCAAACGATACATTTTATTTGTGGAAAAATGTAAGTAAAGAAGTGTTCTGGGAGAAAATTTTGTCTGATAATTTTGATGTGGAATATAAAGCGGCAATGATAGACGCACTTCGTGCAAATTCAAAAGGAAATCCAGAATCTTTAGTTAGCGGATATATGTCTCATGCTCGTAAGTTTAGAGCTTTTCTTGGAGAGTCAGAATTAGTACATAGAGAGCTGTCTGCACCTACTATTAGAAAAAAAGAGAGAGAAGATATTGTTCCTACTCCTTCACCTGAAGAAGTTGAATTTTATTTAAAAGAATGGGACGAATCAGAAAATTATTATCTACAGGAAGATGCACTGGATAAGTTGTTTTTCACATTATGCCCGGAAAACAAAGAGATGTCAGATATACTACTTAAGGTCGCTACACTTAATGATTTTTACAGCACTAACATATTTTCTGTATATCCGGTGGCCAAGCACATTCTTTCTTTGCAGATAGATGCACGATTGAAAGCCAGAGACGTTACTCTGGTAAGAGATATTCAAAAGGTAACTATAAATGGCGTAGAAAAGAATTTCTACTCATTTGCTACGAAATATTGCAGCCATCATAATCCTTTGGAGTACCCTATTTTCGATAACTACGTAGAAAAGGTATTGAAGTATTTTAGGGATAGAGATTGCTTTTCGAAGTTTAGTAACGAAGACTTGAAGGATTATATTCGTTTTAAAGGAACGCTGGTAGACTTCAGCAGATTCTATGGACTTGAACAGTACAATCTAAAGCAGATTGATAAATACATATGGCAGTTAGGAAAGAGATACTTTCCGAAGAAGTATTAGTAAATTACATGAGGCGATATTGTGGCATTTAACCCAGGTTTGAAGATAGGTCATGCAGATGTAGTCGACACCTTTAAGTGTGGCAATATGGGCGGCATTTAATTTAAAGCGTGTTTACATAAAATGCTTGTGCGGATTTTCGTACAGAATTTCTACACAATCAAGGCAAAAATTCACAGGCATACTTGCGTACGGCAAGAATTTTTAACGCTGTTGGTGTGAAATTATGCCGAAAAGACGTGTATTTCATTTTTATGTAAACACGCTCTAATATCACCTATTCTGATAAAATAAAATTCAAAGAGATTTACTGAGTTACTGGTGATTATTTTGGTGAACTGTTTGCAGCAGCATTCATGTATGAATAGTAATGCTTACCTTCGCATTGTTTCTTAAGCAGAAAATCATACACGGGATTATCAATCGGTTTGTTTTGTAACAATACCTGCATAATGATAAATAAGGTCCTTCGCAGAGCGCCTGTGACTTTTTTCATTAGATTTGATATTGACATTTTCTAACCAGAATCATTATTCTCACTGTCATAGCCAAAGGGTAAGCGGTGATCGCTTTCAGGCTATGGAAACGTCTTGGTTCTCCGATCTCAGCTATGATGTAGTATAATAAAACTTGACACTCCAACCTCAAAGGAATAAAATAGGAAAAGAAAAAAATGGAGGAAAAGGAATGTCAGAAAATAAACAATATGAAAAAGAGTACAAAGTGCAGGCAGTAAAGCTTGCCAAAAAACAGGGGCTGCAAATGCAGCGAAAGAACTCCAAATACCTGTAAATACGCTGTATGGCTGGATCAAAAAAGCAAAAAGCGGAAGTCTTGATATTAGCTGCGGAGAACGCAGTCCGGAAGAATCTCTGAATATCGCAGAAGAGAACCAGCAGCTGAGAAAGCGGATAAAAACATTGGAAAAGGAAAACAAGCGCCTAAGCGAAATGAATGAGTTTTTGGAGGATGTAGCGGCTTTTTTCGCTGCCAGCCGTCAGAAATC
>CAKSJL010000110.1 GCA_934463345.1 uncultured Oscillospiraceae bacterium
GGATAAAGGTGTTTTTTGGAAATGGTTTGCAGCTATTTTTGCAGTAGCTACAATTATAAGCGGAATTATCGGATTTTTAATTATATAGGAGGCTGTGTATGAAAAAAATATTTAAGTTTTTACTACCGGTCATTCTATGCTTTATGTGCATTTCTGTTCCGGTAAGTGCTGACGAGTATGATGAATACGATTTTACATATCCATATGTCGTAGATTCTGCTGATCTTATAAGCAATGATGAAGAGCTCAACGACAGACTTGATCAGATCGGCGAAAAATATAATATGGATCTTGTTATTGTAACTGTTGACTCTCTGGGAGATAAAACTGCAACTGAATTTGCTGATGATTTCTATGATTACAATGGCTATTTTGACGATGGCATTCTTTTTCTTATAAGTATGGAAGCAAGGGATTGGGCAATTTCTACTAAAGGATATGGAATTACTGTTTTCACTGATTATGGTCAGAAATATATTTTCAATAAAATGAAAAGCGATCTTGGTGATAATGATTTTAAAGCAGCATTTGATACCTTTGCTGACCAGTGTGAAGCATTTCTCGCACAAGCTAAAAATGGTGAACCTTACGATGTTGACAACAAGGTAAATGAACCGGCTACAGCAGTAGATTACTTAATTGTTGTAGGTGTTGCCGCAGCTATTGGTTTGGTTATAGCTATTATTATTACTACCATATTTGTACATCAATTAAAGAGTGTAGATTTTCAGGATAATGCAAACTCTTATTTTAAGAACAGTTCGCTGAACATTACACAAAACAATGATATCTTCCTTTACAAAACACTCAATAAAACAAAAAGAGAATCATCGTCCTCAGGCGGTGGCGGAAGCAGCACACATACAAGCTCGTCTGGCTCAACGCATGGAGGAAGCTCAGGAAAATTCTAATAATAAAAGGTGCTTCGGAAAATTCTTCTGAAGCACCTTTTTTATTTAACAGTCTATTTTCAAATATCATTTCTTATGATATCATCAAGAGTTTCTCTTTTAACAACAATTCTTGATTCACCATTATTTACAAATACAACAGCTGGCTTTGGAATTCGGTTATAATTTGATGACATTGAATAATTGTATGCACCTGTAGCACAAACAGCTATAATATCACCTGGTTCAGCCTTCTGAAGCTTCATTCCCTCACCTATCAAGTCGCCACTCTCACAGCATTTGCCTGCAATTGTTACAACAGTATCTCTCGGTTCAGATGCCTTATTTGCAATTATAGCCTCATATTCTGACTGATAGAGAGCATATCTCGGATTATCTGTCATACCACCATCAATAGAAACATACGTCCTGATTTCTGGTATTTCTTTGATTCCCCCGCACCTATAAAGAGTAATTCCGGCAGGACCAGCCATTGAACGTCCAGGTTCAATAAGTATAAACGGTTGCTTAACTCCGAGTTCCTTGCAGCTTTCCTTTACTGCTGCTGAAACCTTTTCCATGTAAGCTTCGTATGGTACAGGATCATTGTCTTCTGTGTACTTTATACCAAATCCCCCACCAAGATTGAGTTCATCAATCTCATGACCAGTTTGTTCCTTAATCTGTGAAATAAATTTCAACATGACTTTTGCAGCCTCAACAAACGGATCAATATCAAATATCTGAGAACCTATATGACAGTGAAGTCCTTTAAGATGCACATTCGGGCATGCAAGAGCTTCCTTTACAGCATTCATTGCTTCGCCGGTTTCAAGTGCAAAACCAAATTTACTGTCAATCTGCCCAGTCATGATAAAGTTATGGGTATGAGCATCAATTCCAGGTTTAACTCGGAACATTATATTTGCCTTAATTCCCTTTTTCTCGGAAATATCATTAAGCCTTTTCAGTTCATAGATGTTGTCTACAATTATCCTTCCGACTTTATGTTCAATAGCAAATTCAAGTTCTTCATCAGTTTTATTATTTCCATGGAAACAAATTTTTTCACAATCGCAACCAGCTTTTACAGCAGTATAAAGCTCACCTATCGAAACAACATCAAGACCAATTCCTTCATCTTTCATGATACGGCACATTTCCATACAACAGAACGCTTTGCTTGCATAGCAAACAAGCCCATCACCGCCATAATTTTTGTCAATACTGCCTTTAAAGCTTCTGCAATGCTTTCTAATCAACGCCTCGTCCATAACATAAAGAGGTGTACCATATTTTTCAGCCAGTTCAACGGTATCTATTCCGCCGATGGTGAGATGTCCCTTTTCATTGACATTAAGATTTTCAGATACAAACATTTTTAAACATCCCTTTCGTTTTCTGCCTCTTCGGCAATATCCTCAATAATATTCCTTACGTCTTCAACTCCCTCAAAAGTCTGTGAAGAAAAAGGAATAATATGAATCTCATTAAAATAAGGTATTTCCTGCTCAAACGCTTTCATGCGCTCTGCTCTTGCCATAGTTTTCAGTTTGTCAGCCTTGGTAAGAATAATTACAAACGGCAATTCAGCTTCAACAAGATATTCTATCATATGAATATCATCAGTGGACGGCGCATGCCGCATATCAATAAGCAGAAAAACAAGTCTTATATCTCTGTCAGCATTCAGATAACCCTCAATAAGCTCAGCCCATCGCCGCTTTTCAGATTTTGCGACCTTAGCATAACCATATCCGGGAAGATCGGCAAAGTAAACATTCTCAAGCCTATAAAAGTTTATAGTAGCAGTTTTGCCAGGAACAGAACTAACTCTTGCAAGATTTTTTCGATTAAAAATCTTATTTATAAGAGTCGACTTACCGACATTTGACCTTCCAGCAAAGGCTATTTCTATTCTGTCACATTCAGGGATCTGAGAAAACGTTCCATATGATGCATGAAATTCAGCTTTATTATAGTTCATTCAATTCCTCCTTTATGAGGCAGATGATGCAGATTTTTTATTCTTTGCCGCTGCTTTACTTTCCTTTTTCCTACACAATGCGGTGTTAAGCACAGTTTCAAGTTTTGATGCATACACGAATTCAAGGGATGACCTTACCTCTTCATCTATTTCATCAATATCGCTTTTATTTGCTTCCGGAACAATAACTGTTTTAAGCCCTGCTTTAAATGCAGCCATAGTTTTTTCACGAAGTCCTCCTATAGGTAAAACCTTTCCATGTAGAGTAATTTCGCCAGTCATTGCAACATCACTTCTTACAGGTATCCCTGAAAGAGCTGATACAAGCGCTGTTGTCATTGTAACGCCTGCTGACGGACCATCCTTAGGAACTGCACCCTCCGGCGCATGTATGTGTATGTCCTTTGTCTTGTAAAAATCTTCGGAAATATTATATTTTCCGCAAACGCTTCTTACATAACTAACCGCTATTTTAGCGCTCTCTTTCATTACATCTCCGAGAGAACCAGTCGTTTCAATACTCCCCTTTCCATCAAGAACAAGCACCTCAAGAGGCATAAGCACACCGCCTACAGACGTCCATGCAAGACCATTTACAACGCCTACTTCATTTTTTTCTGTTTTTTCATCAGGGAGATATTTTCTTGCACCAAGATAATTCTTTACATTCTTTTCGTTAAAGCTGACTTTTTTACTTTCACCGGAAACTATTTCCTTTGCAGCCTTACGGCAAAGCGACGCTGTTACTCTTTCCAGATTTCTAACTCCGGCCTCTCTTGTATAATAATCAATCATTTCATAAATTACTTTATCATTTATTCTGATCTGACTTGCTTTAAGACCATGTTTTTTTATTTGCTTAGGAATAAGGTGTTCCTTGGCAATATGGAATTTTTCCTCTCTTGTGTAGCTTGTAAGCTCAATAAGCTCCATTCTGTCAAGCAGCGGCGCCGGAATCGTATCAGTCGTGTTTGCTGTTGTAACAAACATTGTATGGCTGAGATCAAAAGGAATTTCTATATAGTGATCACGAAATTCCTTGTTTTGTTCACTATCAAGGACTTCAAGCATAGCTGAAGCAGGATCACCACGAAAATCATTTCCCATCTTGTCTATCTCATCAAATAGAATAAGCGGATTGTTTGTACCGGCAGTTTTCATGGCATTCATAATTCGTCCCGGCATAGCACCCACATATGTTTTTCTGTGACCCCTTATATCTGATTCGTCACGTACTCCTCCGAGTGAAACTCTGACATATTTTTTCCCAAGAGCCTTGGCGATAGAACGTCCTATTGAAGTTTTTCCAACTCCAGGGGGACCAACAAGACAGATTATCTGTCCGGTAACATCCGGCATAAGTCCATGAACTGCAATACTTTCAAGAATACGTTCCTTGACTTTTTTCATGCCATAGTGATCCTTGTCCAGAACTTTTGCTGCTTTTTTTATATCAAGTTTATTTTTGGTAGATTTGTTCCAAGGAAGCTCTAAAACGGTGTCAAGATAGTTCCTGACAACAAATGCTTCTTGCGAAGATGGCGGCATTTTAAGCAGACGCTCCGCTTCCTTTAAAAGCTTCTGTGTATTTTCCTCGGAAAGTTTCAAAGCACAGATTTTATCTATGTAATCATAAGCTTCTTCCTGACCTTCATCCTCCCCAAGCTGAGACGAAATAACCCTCATCTGCTCACGAAGATAATATTCACGCTGATTCTGGTCAATATTTTCTTTTACCTCGTCCTGAATTTCTTTTTCAAGTTCAAGAACCTCAACTTCCTTTACAAGGCAGCCGTAAAGCATACCAAGGCGTTTCATAATATTTGATTCTTCAAGCATTTCCTGTTTGTCAGAAAATTCAATATTCACATTATATGCAATGTTTTCAAAAAGCTTATATGAATCGTCCTGACACATGATTGATGCAACAAGTTCTCGTGGCATTCTTGGTACAAGCTCACTGTAACGATCAAACACATCCTTTATTGAACGCATTATTGCAGCATTTTCAACCGGATCAGGCTTATAT
>CAKSJL010000111.1 GCA_934463345.1 uncultured Oscillospiraceae bacterium
CTATAGTCTTATTCCACTTGTTGATGAAAACAGTGGCGGAAACTTCCTTGACCGAGTTGTTATGTTCAGAAAGCAATATGCGATGGAAATGGGTATTGTTATACCGCCTGTTCAGCTCAAGGACAGCGGTCAGATCAATCCGAACCAGTATTCAATCTGCATAAAGGGTGAAGAGGTTACAAGAGGGGATATCCTTGTTGACCATTATCTCGCTCTTGCACCGTCTGAGGAGGAAGATACAATTGATGGAATTGATACTATAGAGCCTGCATTTGGTATTAAGGCAAAATGGATAAGCGAGGATAAAAAGGTCAAGGCGGAACTTCTTGGATATACACTCATTGATCCGGTTTCTGTTATTATCACACACCTTTCAGAGGTTATCAAGGCTCATGCCTATGAGCTTATCAATCGTGCTGAAATCAACAATATGCTTGAAAATCTCAAGAAAACCAATGAAGCAATTGTCAATGATACTATTCCATCTGCGGTTACTGTCGGTGACCTTCAGAAGGTTATTTGCCGTCTGCTCCAGGAACAGGTGCCTGTCAGGGATCTTGAAACAATTCTTGAAACGCTCGGCGATTACGGTCCTAAGATCAAAGATACGGATATGCTCACTGAATATGTACGGCAGTCTCTTAAACGTACTATTTCCCATAAGTTTGCAGAAGCTGATCAGCTGAAGGTTATAAGCCTTGATGCAAAGGTTGAAAATCTTATTATGGGTTCAGTGAAGAAAATGGACAGCGGCTCATATCTGGCGCTTGATCAGGAGAGCATTCAGAATATCGTTATAGCGTCTACCAACCAGATTGAAAAAATTCGTGATCTTGTACCGTCACCGGTAATTCTTACCTCACCGATTGTAAGAATTTACTTTAAGAAGCTCATAGATCAGTTCTGTCCTAACGTGAATGTTTTGTCTTTTAATGAAATAGATTCAAATATTCAGATTCAGGCGCTTGGAACGATAGAAATATGAACTTTTTAATTGATTTACTTGTCAAAAGGCGTTTTATATTGTATAATAAATAAGAGGGGGCTGAAAATGGAATGTTTATCTGAAAAAGAAAAACTGACCGATGAGGAATTTGCAGCGCTCTTTAATGAATATAAATCTACAGGAAATATAGCTGTCCGTAATAAATTGGTTATGGCATATAGCTATATTGCCAAAGCCTCAGCGTTTCAGCTCAGGGGAATTGCTGCAACAACTGCACAGCTTGAAGACATGATCAATCATGGAATAATAACACTTATTGACTGCATTGAAAAATTCGATGCTTCAAAGGGTATGAAATTTGAATCGTATGCATATATGAGGGTCAGGGGTGGAATTATTGACCTAATAAGAAAGCAGGATTGGATACCAAGACGTGTAAGAGCTAATGCAAAGGCTGTAAATAATGCCTATTCAGAGCTTGCAAATACGTTGGGCAGAGAACCTACTCAGGCAGAAATTGCCGAAAAGATGGGCATAGATGTTGATAAGCTTTCCAGGTACAATGCAGAAATTTCAAATTCTGTTACATATTCGTTTGAGGAACTGATTCAGAATGTTTCACAAATGAGTGATGTTCTGGAAAACAGCACAAAAGATGACATAACTCCTGAAAAAAAACTTTTGAAAAATGAGTTGAGAAATGCGCTTGCACAGGCAATAGAGGAACTTTCTGAAAGAGAAAGGTTGGTCGTTACACTTTATTATTATGAAAACCTTAATCTTGCTGATATTGCAAAGGTCATGAATGTAACCGTTCAGAGAATTTCTCAGATAAATTCAAGAGCAATAGGAAAGCTCAAAGATAAATTAAATGATTTTTTGAATTGAATGAAAGGAAAAAAATATGCTTGCAGGATTTTATACAGCGGCGTCAGGATTGCTTGTACAGCAAAGAAATGTTAATGTTATAGGTAATAATATGACAAATTCACAGACTGTTGGCTATAGAAGCCAAAGGGTTATGCAGTCTACGTTTGAGCATAATTATCTTA
This sequence comes from uncultured Oscillospiraceae bacterium, assembly GCA_934463345.1. Lineage (GTDB taxonomy): Bacteria > Bacillota > Clostridia > Oscillospirales > Ruminococcaceae > Porcipelethomonas. The sequence continues at coordinate 1,999 of CAKSJL010000111.1, forward strand.
CACGATATGAAAACGGAGTGTATAAATACATTGGTCAGGGTGATCCGGCAACTCTGGTTGATGAGGTTGAAACGAATTTCAATTACTCATCTCTTGAAGATTCTGACAATCCGTTTGATATGGCAATTGCCGGCGATGGCTATTTTAATATTCAGGGACAGAACAGGCAATATATGACCAGAAACGGAAATTTCAACATTGATGAAGAGGGATATCTGGTTCTGGAAGATGTGGGCAGGGTGCTTGGAGAAAACGGCACACTTAAAATAAACGGTTCTGATTTTACTGTAACTAAGGATGGGTACGTTTTTGATGCAGATAATCAGTATGTTGACAAGCTGCTTATAACAAAAGTTGCACAGGGTTCAGATCTTAGAAAATACCCAAACGGAATGTTCAGTACTGATAGAGCAAATATTGTTAATAATCCTGATGTTTATCAGTTTACCCTTGAACGTTCAAACGTTGATATGAATCAGGAATATACAAGACTTATTGAAGCTCAGCGTGCACTTCAGGCATGTGCAACAGCGCTTTCAACTGTTGATACAATGAATGCTAAAGCGGCAACACTTTCAAGTATTACCTGATTTTAAAGGAGCAGATAAAATATGAATAATGCCTTTTATACTGGCGCTTCCGGACTCAGAGCGCATCAGAATGCCATTGATGTAACGTCACATAATCTGACAAACTGCAACACTTATGGATATAAAGCTACAAAGCCGGAGTTTCGTGAACTTTTAAATAACAATATGGATATAAACAAAAATCGTGAGCTTGGAGAAAATGAAAAGATTCTTAAAGGGCATGGTGTCAAGATGTCTAACCAGGATTTGCTCTGTACACAAGGACAGCTTGAAAATACCGGTTATGAGCTTGATTTTGCAATAGCCGGCGATGGTCTTTTTGCGCTTGAGCGTGATGGAGAAATTGAGTATACCAGAAATGGTTCTTTCGACCTCAGCATTGAGGGAGATTCTGCTTATCTCGTTTCATGTGACGGAGCATACGTTCTTGACCAGGATTATAACAGAATAATTGTTCCATATAAGCCTGAATCAAATGTAATAGATAGCAACGGACTTTATAAGAGACTTGGGGTTTTTAATTTTTCTAATCCTTATGGATTGAGACGTACTGATTATGAAAGTTTTCAGCCGACAGCTATTTCTGGTGATGCGGAAGATGCAAATGGAAGGGATTATAATGTATATGAAAAGTCTCTTGAACGTTCAAATGTGAATGTGGCAAAGGAATTTGCAGATGTTATTGTTTCTCAGAAAGCTTATCAGTTTTCAGCACGAGTTGTAACAACTGCCGATGAGATAGAACAACTCGCAAACAGTCTTAGAAAGCAGTAATTTAAAGGATTTTTATCGGAGCGGGGAGTGTTATGGCAGACATGATAAGGGCGGCAACGCCTATAACAAATAAAAACGTTATTCAGCCAATGCGTGAGCATTATGATAATGATATTGCTCCGTTTGACCTGATGGATCCCTCCAAGATTATCAAAACATCTCCGGATTCTGAAATTTTAAAGCAAAATACTGGAAATATTGAAAAACAGACAGCCCCTGAGATCCTTCTTGACCTATTGAAGGATCCGTCTGTAACCGTTAATTTTATAAAGAACATAATGATGCTGCAGGAAATAGTCGGGGTTATTTCCATGCAGAACGCCCCTGTTACAGAGGAAATCGAACAGCTTTTTACGCAGCTTGCAGTAAAACCGGAAGAACTTGCTCAGGAACTGGTTAATCAGGAGCATTCTTCGACTGCCTTTAAGGGCGAGGTGTTTGATTTTTTGCGTAACATGGTAAAAGAAAATCCTTCTCCGGAACTGAAAAGCGCAGTTTCAAATATGCTTAAAGCAATCAATACTGAAAATTGCAAGTCTGAAATATTAAAGGCGCTTTCCGGAACTATGAAATATCTTTCACAGACTCTTTCGCCTAATAAGGAGCTTTCGGCAAAGCTTGAAAACTTGTCTGTGAAATTTCGTGCTGTTACTGCTGAAGCTGAATTTCCACAGCTTAAAGCTGAAACGGCTGAGGTAATGCAGGAAATTGAAAAAAGCATTATGTTTTCAAATAAACTTTCCTGCCTTACATCAATGGTAACATATAATCTTTCAAGGTATAACACGAACAAGAGTTTTCTTAAAGATGCTTCGAGTGATTTGATGATGTTTATTAATGATGATAAACAAAAAACTTCATTTTTGCAGAAACTTTATAACAGTATCTCATCCCATTCACCGGGAAGTAGTAATTCAAAGGTTCTTGATGTGCTGGTAAAAATTCTTGAAAAACATACGGACAGCGAGAGCGTTATGCAGATGAAGGGTGAGAGCGTTGAAAATGTAATACATAGTCTGCTTTCTTCGCCAAGTAATTTTACACCGCTTCTGCATTTTATTATACCTGTTGATGATGGTCAGACAAAAGCTTTTGGGGAAATGTGGATAAATCCTGATGAAGAAAACAGTCGCAGTCCTAAAAATTCATCGGGTGAAAATACAAGGCTTATCCATATGCTTCTTGTTTTTGATATACCAGACGCCGGAAGATTTGAAACGGAACTTTTTGTTCAGGATAAAAAGATTGACCTGGCAGTTATGTGCCCGGCTTCAATGATGGATAAAATTGATACGCTTTCTTCGCAGCTGAGAAAGTGCATCGATTTTTCAGATTACAGCTTTAATAAAATAAATATTTCAAAGCTTGAAAAGTCAAGATCACTCATTGAAGTTTTTCCTGCACTCCCTCAGAAAAGGACTGGTATAAATGTTACAATATAACAAAAAGAATAAGGCAGTTGCATTAAAATATAATGCGGATG
>CAKSJL010000112.1 GCA_934463345.1 uncultured Oscillospiraceae bacterium
AGGAGTTGAAAGCAACGGTATGCTCTGCTCTCTTGGAGAACTCGGACTCACAGTACACGATTTTCCTTATGCAATCGAAGATGGAATATTCATTATTGAAGAAGATTGTAAAATTGGTGAAGATATTCACTCCGCACTTGGTCTTAACGACACATCTGTTGAATTTGAAATCACATCAAACCGTCCTGACTGCCTTTGTGTTACCGGTCTTGCAAGAGAAGCTCATGCAACATTCAGACTTCCATATAATGTTCCTGAACCAAAATATAACGGCGTTGACGGAAACATTGATGAAATGCTGAAAGTAAACGTTGTAAATACAGAAAAGTGCAAAAGATACTGTGCAGGTATTGTTAAAAATGTAAAAATTGAACCATCGCCAAAATGGATGAGAGAACGTTTGAGAGCAAGCGGCGTACGTCCTATCAATAATTTTGTTGATATTACAAATTATATCATGCTTGAATATGGCCAGCCGATGCATGCCTTTGACCTGAGATATGTCGAGGGTGCAGAAATAAATGTAAGAAATGCCGTAAACGGTGAAAAAATCACAACTCTTGACGGCGTTGAACGTGAACTGACCGATGAAATGCTCGTTATTGCAGACAACTCAAAGCCTGTTGCAGTTGCCGGCGTTATGGGCGGAGAATACAGCGGAATCATGGATGATACAACAACAGTTGTGTTTGAATCTGCCTACTTTGAACCTGTTCAGGTAAGACGCACTGCCAAGAAGCTTGGCATGAGATCCGACGCATCTGCAAGATACGAAAAGGGCGTTGACCCGCTTATCAGCATGGTGTGCTTGAAAAGAGCATTTGAGCTTGTTGAGAAGCTGGGTGCTGGTGAAGTTGTAAAAACCGTCATAGACAAGGACTATACGGATAAAACTCCGGCTACAGTTGAGTTTAATTCTGAATGGATAAACAACTTCCTTGGAACTGAAATTCCTGAAAAAGATATGATCGAATACCTCGAAATGCTTGATTTCAAAATTGAAAATGGCATGGTGATTTCTCCAAGCTTTAGAATAGATATTGAATACAAGGCGGATATTGCTGAAGAAGTTGCAAGAATCTATGGCTATAATAATATCCCTTCATCTGCCTTCAGAGGTGTTGCAGAGGCTGAATATACTCCTGAACAGAAGTTTAAGAGAAAGGTTCAGAATAACATGGCTGCACTTGGCTGTTATGAAATTGCAACTTTCTCATTTGTTTCACCAAAACAGTTTGACAAAATCAAGCTTCCGGCAAATAGTCCACTGAGAAATGTTGAGAAAATAACCAATCCTCTTGGAGAAGATACAAGTGTTATGAGAACTACTACCATTCCATCAATGTTAGAGATTCTCTCAAGGAACTACAACAACAGAAACGATTCAGCAAAGCTTTATGAAATAAGCAAGGAATATCTCCCGACAACACCTGACAAGCTTCCGCTTGAACCGGACAGACTGACTGTTGGAATGTATGGTGCCGGCGCCGATTTCTATGAGTTAAAGGGTATTATTGATACATTGCTTTCTTCTGTTGGCGTAAAGGACTGTGAGTATGTAAGAGCTTCTGCTTCTGATACATTCGGAGAAGCATGCTCATTCCATCCAGGAAGAAGTGCTGTCGTTCTTAAAGATGGTAAAGCAATAGGAATTCTCGGAGAAATTCATCCGGAGGTTGCTGCGAATTATAATATAGGTGCCAAAACCTACATTGCAAAGCTCAACATCCATGAAATGTTTGAAATGGCTGAAACTGAAATATCATACAAGCCACTGCCAAAATTCCCGGCAACGACAAGAGATTTAAGTTTACTTTGCGATGATGAGCTTCCTGCTGGTGAAATCGAAAAGGCAATAAAAAAAGCTGCCGGAAAACTTTTGGAAAAGGTTACACTTTTCGACGTATACAAGGGAAAACAAATTGCTGACGGCAAAAAGAGTATCTCTTACTCCATCAGTATGCGCTCACATGATGGTACGCTTACTGATGATCAGGCTGATTCTGTTATGAAAAAGATTCTGAAAGCACTTGAGGATATCGGGGCTGAACTCAGAATGTAAACACCCCATAATAAAAAAACATCCGATGTGTAAGAAGCATCGGATGTTTCTATTTAAAAGCTCCTGCCGGACGTGTGTCAGCAGGAGCTAATATTTTAGTTAAGTTTATATTTAAGCGAATACTGTTCAAGCGCTTCCTTATACTCTTTTGAATTTCCCTTATGGACTTCTTCAATATATTCATGATGATTAAGTTCATCCTTAGGATTATTTTTACTCAGTATATGGACACCGATATTTGAACAGTGATCGGCAACTCTTTCCATATCCGAAAGAATATCAAGGAACTGAATGCCTCTGTCAATCGCACAGCTTCCCTCCTTAAGACGATCTATATGTCTGTTTTTAAGCCTGTATTCAAGCTGATCGATTGTTTCTTCAAGCGGTTCAATTTTGGCAGCAGTAGCAGAATCATCATATTCAACTGTCATAACTGCCATCTCAATTATTTCAGTTACAGCAGAAGAAATAAGGTTCATGTCACAAACAGCTTCCTGTGATATATTCTGTTCCTTATTGTGCATGTTTTCTGCACGTTCCATAATATTGTAAGAATAATCCCCTATTCGCTCAAAATCAGTTATTGTGTGAATAAGCGATGTTACGTTGCGGCTTTCTGCGGCGTTAAGCTCACAGTCGGTTATGGACACAAGATATGAGTTAAGCCTGTCCTCAATTCTGTCGATTATATCCTCACGTTCCCTGATCTTTTCAACTACCTTTGCATCATAATTGCTATAAAGCTCACAGCTGGAAATAAAATTTTTCTTAGCCGTATTTCCCATATATGCCACAGCATTTGCTGCATGCTGAATTGCAAGTGATGGGGATTTCAGGAAACGTGGATCAAGAATATTTTCTCCGGCGCTGAGTCCCGAATCATCATCATCTGTTTCAGGAGTATTTCTTATGGTGAATTCTGCAAGTTTCTCAAGCAGCTTATGGAATGGTATGAAGAAAATTGTTACAACAACATTAAAAAATGTATGGAAATTAGCAATTGAGCCCATATCCATTGTATCATTCCAGCATGTAATCTTTCCAAATGCCTTAAGAACATATATGCAAATCAGAAACAAAACCGTACCTATCATATTAAAATAAAAATGAACCATTGCAGTTCGTTTCGCATTTTTACTTGCGCCAATACTTGAGATAATAGACGTTGAACATGTTCCGATATTCTGTCCCATTATAATCGGGAAAGCTGCTGAAAATTTCAGAAGTCCAGTAGTTGAAACCGCCTGCAAAATACCAACTGATGCTGATGAGCTTTGAATAAGAGCTGTGATAACTGCACCGGCAATAATTCCTAATATCGGATTTTCAAGACTTGCAAATGCGTTTCTGAACGCTTCAAGTTCTGAAAGTGGCTCAACAGATTCTGTAAGTGAAAGCATACCTGTAAAAAGAACACCTAAACCCATACAAATATCACCAATAGATTTTATGCTGTCCTTTTTAGCCGTCATAATAATTATTATGCCAACTATTGCAAGAAAAGGTGCAAGGTATGTTGGCGTAAGCAGCTCCATTGCCGAACCAAGTGAAGCATTACCTTCAAGATCACCTAAACGCAGAATCTGACCGGTAACAGTTGTACCAATATTTGCACCCATAATAATTCCGACAGCAGCAGAGAGCTTTAGTATTCCTGAATTTACAAGTCCGACAACAATTACCGTCGTTGCGCCGGAGCTTTGTATAACAGCTGTGACAACAGCGCCAAGAATTACCGCTTTAAAAATATTGTTAGTCAGCTTTTCAAGGATTTTTTCCATTTTTCCGCCGGATATTCTTTCAAGTCCGTTTCCAAGAAGATGCATACCATATAAAAGCAGTGCAACTCCACCGAATGTCATGATACAGATTTGAACAATTTCCAATTTTGTCATATTTTCCTCCTAAGAAGCCCCTCGTCACTTCCGGTCTTTTCAGATTTTACATAAAATTTATCAGTCTGTTACATGAATTTAACACAATTCAAATTTATTATAACATACAGCAAAAAAAATGTACATACCAAAGTGAAAAAACAACAAAACTTACAAATATAAATCCGGTTATGGTCTGAAATCTGTATACATTTATGAAATCAATCTAATTTAAGCTGAGTTATGTTCATTAGATTTTTTGATGATATTCCTGACGCAGGGATTTTCTGTGAAATATATTTTTTCATTTTTCCAAGAAGTTCATCGTCAACTTTACATGCAGATTCCATTTCATTTCCCGCTTTAAGAGTCATTACCTGTACCCCTATAGTATCACGAGTTGCCTTAGGCGAAAGCAGTGAAGTATTGAAAACGAGTGTTTTTCCAGTGTCGGAGCTTACCATTATATTCTGGTCTGTTTTAATGTCCATTATGCCACAAATCTCCTGTTTGCTTGAATAAGCCTTTGACAATTTCTTTCTGTTAGTTTTGGTTTCGTATGAGTTAATCGGAACCTTTGCTACCTTTCCGTTTTTAAAGAAAAACAGCATCCATCCCTCGTAATTGTCAGTAGCTGTCATATACAGTAAATTTTCGCCTTCCTCAAATCCCAGTTTGACAGGTACATAATCTCCGAGAACGCTTGCTTTCGTATCATCAAACGCCGACGCTCTGGTTTTATATACCTGACATTTATCAGTGAAAAACAGCAATTCTGTTTTATTGCTGACTTCAAGATGAACTTTTATGCTGTCACCATCCTTTAGT
>CAKSJL010000113.1 GCA_934463345.1 uncultured Oscillospiraceae bacterium
TAACTCCGGAAAAACAGCTGCTTATCAAAAGACAGCTTGTCAGAAATAAGGATATTATTTTTTTGATTTTCAAAATACTCCACTCCTTGTATAATATATTTATGGGTAATTTAAAGAACACCCATATGAATCAAATTTGTAAAGCAGATGCCCTACACTTAGTTTCACATATTATACCACACCCATATACGAAAAGTCAAGAAAGAGCGTGATTTTATGGGGGTTTTCAGTAGACTCTTCAAGTCCAGAGATAAGCCTCGAAACAGCTACAACAGTCCCAGCTACAGTTACTTCTTCGGGCATTCCAACAGTGGTAAGCGAGTTAATGACTGGAAATGTGTCAAGTGTGATTGACAATTTCACTTTTTGCATAGTTGAGGGTGAGGTTGGCGGGTACGAAAAGCACTCCTTCAAAAATTGAAAGAGTGCTGTGTCCCGTTAGGGTATGTGCTTATTTTGGTATACGCCATAATTGTAATATCAACTTATGCAGAACGGAATGTAGGTGTATCAATAGGCTATGGATTTGTGGCATATCCACACTAAATGATAGCTAAGAGTGCATTGCTTTTGAGTTGTTTAAAATTTGAAAACTGTCAGAATGGTTCACACCCGCCCATTAATTCACCTTCAACGTAAACTGGTATATTAGATGCGGTTACAAAATTTTGATTTAATTTTGAACAACTGAAATCATTTGAACTATTCCAATCGCCACTTTTTGAACCAATCGTAAAAATGATTCTTGGTGCACCAACCGGGACAGAGTATTCATTCCAGTTCAACTCATAATAATATTTGCTGCCAGATACATGGACAGGCTTTGAAACTGTAACCGAACCGCTGCCGTCATAATCAAGATTGCAATAAACATCATCTATTGAATTTAGTTCACTTATATCAAAATAATAACGTATGGAAACGTCTTCGGTTCGTTTCGGCATACCCGTTATACAGCCAAGGTATAGTCTCAGTGTTGTATGGCTGCTATCATTTTCTGAACATTTTACAACAGTATAGTATTCGTCCGCCATAATTTCTTCTTCAAAAGAGAAATTACTGTCGATCTTCTGCCCTTCTCCGTAAAGCTCATAAAGTCCGGCAAGTGCCCCCACAAATCCCGCATTATAGTCAATTGCCACTTCATTCTGCTCATAATCACCTGTACTGTCGTTATGATTATCATTACCATCAGGACCTCCAACAAGAGCACCAACCAATGTATGCCTGTGAGTATTTTCATCGACATCAATAGCCAGACCTGATGCCCCGCGGTGATGAGGAAATTTAACAGAGTTCTCATTAAATCCGGTTATATAGCATCGGTTCAGAGAATTGTTGCCCATAAGATATTCCATTTGTCCTTTTGCCCATTCAGAGTAAACCAGACAGCTGTTATATTTGTCATAAATCAATGCAGTCATCTGTGCGTTGCAGTTATGTCTTGCCGAACCCCAGTAAGAGAAAAATGCATATCCTTCCGGCGTGTTGTATTTTGTCATACAGTTATCCAATGTGGTCTTGATTTTATTCCAGCTTTCGGCATCCTTTGTTATCTCGGCGTATAAACATCTTGCCGCTATCCACATATTATTCCAGTCAAAATTATTCTGATTTGATAAATAATTTTTCATATAATTTGCTGCATCATCAAGATATTCCTTCTCACCGGTATTAATGTAAAGCCAAAGTGCAGACCATGTCAGGTCATCATAATAGCTTGATGACGTATAATATCCATCTGAAGGTGTTGTACCAAGAGGGGAACTTACAGCGAATTCATAAAGAGATTGTGCATAAGACAAACATTTATCAGAAAATTCCTTATCATAATTTTTAAAATTATACGCATTAACAGCAAGTGCAGCGGCAGTTTCAGCTTTTATATCAGTTCCCTTATCATCAACGGTAAAAAAGTATGCACTTCTTTTGATTGAAGTATCTTGTAATTCAGGAGGCATCCATGAATCATTGTCAAAATCACCATCGCCTACCTGATAACAAAATGCTGTTGTTTTACCGTTTTCGTCTCTCAATGTGCATTTCATAAAGTATTCACTGAAATATTTCATGATTTTTAAATAATGCTCTGTCTGTTCAGTATTGATAAAAGAATCTTTAAATTCATAGAAACTCCACCCGAGAACTGCCGCACTTTGAGCCGCAGGAAGCCCCATTTTGACATGATCTCCGGCATCATGATAACCGCCGCTGAGATCAATACAGCCATCATTGTCAGGATCAAGTATACTGCGGTTTTCTTCAATGAAATCCTGTGTCAGATTTGTTTTTTCAAGAGGATAGGCGGCATCCTGAAGGTGACAGTCGCCTCTCCACGGAATATCAGTCAGCTCATCCACTTGATCACCGCACATTTCCTCATCATAAAAGTAAAGTGAGTATTGAAGTGCCTTCGCAAAGTTATAATCATCAGATACGCTTTTTTTGTCAGAATAGCAGGCAAACATATTCTGAACAAGGAATTTTGTGATATTATCCTTTAGAAAGTTTTTCTGTTCCTCTGTCTGAGTCCAGTAGTGACTGTTGCCTGAAAGCGTCTGAATTTCGCCCCGTTCACCCAACTGTTCAAGAAACGTTTCAGCATCGGAATACGGATTGATATCATCATCATCTCCATGAAGTATCAGACATTTTGTATTTTCATTACCGGAACAGGCGGAGCTGTCAAAAAACAGTCTGTTACCGCTAATAGAAATAACAGCCTTTATACCGTCTTTATTGAATTTTGTTTCGTCTATAAGTGAATTACTGAAATACATATTATCCACTATTTCAGCACCGGAAGAATAGCCGGCAAGAGCAATATAGTCAGGATTTATGCTGTATTTATCAGCATTTTCTCTGATCCAGTCCACAGAGGAAGCAACATCTTCTGCTGCGTTTTTTAAAGTTTTATTGAACGCACCTGTTTCTTCCCATTCGGGGTTCAGACGATAATTTATCGAAACACATACATAGCCTTTCATTGCAAGGTCATTTGCAATATAGGCAACCGGATCCCATTCTGAATCCTTGCTGCCTGTATACATTCCTCCGCCATGAACAAGAATTACTGCCGGACGGTATTCGTAGTTGTCCGATTCAGGATGATACAGATCCAGTGCCAGATCGACGCTGTTATTTTGATAATCTGTCTTCTGTGCAAAGACTATATCCTTTTCTACAGAAACATTTTCAAAAATATTATTGACATAACGGGCTTTTTCGTTTGCTTCGATTTGTTTCATTAAAACCAAGTCAAAAGCATTGATAACATTATCACAATTCATGTCATATGTAACATCAGCTCTTCCGCGATTCAAAAGAAAATCGATTTGATTTTTGAAATTGCTTGCGTTAAGGTACTTCATTCCTGCTGCTGAAGCCGTTGCAGTGGAAAGGCATGCTACTGTACACATTACAGCAATGAATTTTTGAAATTTCATTTACAACATCCTCGTATAATATATTTATGGGTAATTTAAAGAGAACCCATATAAAACCTCTTGTTTATCGCACAGAAAAGTGGGATAATAAACCTGTACAGTCAGAGCGTGCGGATCATCTTCTTGAAGCATGGCTTCCAACGAAAGCGTAGCACCTCTTTCATAGTATAATCACTGCTTCTATTATAAACTCTAATGTAAGGATAGAGTCAACTAAAATTTCAAAAAATCAGCATTATTCACAATGTGTGACAATTGTTTTTGTATATATTACGCAATTATTGAATGGGGATTTGTATTTCAGTCAGCCAAAGATCAACAGAATCAACGTTCCAAAGACCATCTATGTAACACTCCCTTGGAGAACCACATACCTTATAACCACTTTTGTTTATCCAGTCGTACAAAAAAGCAAATCCTGCTCCAATATACTTATTTGAACCTTTGAAATATAAAGATGCAACCTTGCATCCTGGCAGTTTTTTAAAAGTAATGTCATCAATATCATTTCCTTTAAAATTCGTTGCCTGACAGTATTCAACTGTCATATTGTTAGAACGGTACTCATTATCCAGATAGGTTAAAAAACAGTAATCAGGCGATATCGTTTTGAGTTTCGGGTTACCGGCAAAAATCTTTTTTTCAGTCGATTGAATAAAATCATAAAGCTGAAGATTACTGTCAATTCTGGCAATACGGGAATATACAATACATTCATCCAGTTCTTTGATAAAAACATCATATGGATATTCTCCGTCAAGCATAATCTGAATTATATTTATTTTTTTCTGTGTTTCAATAATACTGTTTCTGAGTTCCTGCTGGTATTTTTCCAATTGATATTGTTCGTCATTTGTATTGATCATAATTTTAATCTGTTCAATCGGGATACCTATCTGGCGCAGTGAAAGAATTTTTTGCACTGTGACAAGCTGTGAGGACAGATAATATCTGTATCCGCTTTTAGAATCAGTATAAGCAGGCTTCAAAAGTCCTTCTTTATCATAGAACCTCAGAGCTGCAATTGTGGTTTTTGTTAATTTGGAAAATGTTCCTATACTATACATTGAATTTCCTTTCGATAATATCTAAGCAGTATTTCACAAATACCTCCTGATGATTCTACATATTATATGCCCTGAATTTCTTGACATACTTTGTAATTTTCTTATCCCATTTTGCAAGTGATGTAGTATAATAAAACTTGACACTCCAACCTCAAAGAAGTAAAATGGAGGAAAAGGAATGTCAGAAAATAAACAATATGAAAAAGAGTACAAAGTGCAGGCAGTAAAGCTTGCCAAA
>CAKSJL010000114.1 GCA_934463345.1 uncultured Oscillospiraceae bacterium
GAATAAATCTTCTCCGCGAGGGAATAGATTTGCCGGAGGTAACTCTTGTCGCAATACTTGACGCTGACAAGGAGGGTTTTCTGAGAAGTGAAACCTCGCTTATACAGACGATAGGACGAGCTGCCAGAAACGCAGGCGGCAAGGTTATAATGTATGCGGACAGCGTTACAAATTCCATGGAGCGTGCAATAACCGAAACGGAGAGAAGACGTGCCATTCAGCTTGCATACAACAAGGAAAACGGAATTGTTCCGCAGACTATAAAAAAGGACATAAGGGCTGTACTGGAAATCACTTCAAAGGAAAAAGTCGAGAAGAAAACCGAAAAGAAGCTTTCGAAGAAGGAGCGCATAGAGCTTATTGCAAAGTTGAAAACAGAGATGAAGGAGGCGGCAAAACTGCTTGAATTTGAGCATGCTGCTTATCTGAGAGATAAAATAAAAGAGCTTGAGGAACAGTGATACAAACTGCCTTTGGTTCTGAAAAATGGAGACAGAAAATGAATGATAAGATTATAATAAAGGGTGCGAGAGAGCATAATCTGAAAAACATTGATCTGGAGATTCCCCGTGACAAGCTTATTGTTATGACGGGACTTTCAGGTTCAGGAAAATCCTCGCTTGCATTTGATACAATATATGCTGACGGTCAGAGAAGATATATGGAGAGTCTTTCTTCATATGCCAGAATGTTTCTTGGACAAATTGAAAAACCGGATGTTGACAGCATCGAGGGACTTTCTCCTGCAATATCCATAGACCAGAAAACGACTTCAAAGAATCCACGTTCAACAGTCGGAACAGTTACGGAGATATACGACTATCTTCGTCTGCTTTATGCCCGTATAGGAATACCGCACTGTCCTGTCTGCGGACGTGAGATAAAGCAGCAGACTGTCGATCAGATAGTTGACAGAATCATGGAGCTTGATGAGGGAACAAGAATACAGCTCCTTGCCCCGATTGCCAGAGGGCGCAAGGGAACATATGCCAAGGAGCTGGAGCAGGCCTCACGTTCCGGATATGTAAGAGTCAGGGCTGATGGTATTATGTATGACCTTTCAGAGGAAATAAAGCTTGACAAGAACAAAAAGCACAATATCGAGATTATTGTTGACCGTCTTGTCATAAAGCAGGGCATTGAGTCACGTCTTACTGACAGTATTGAAACTGTAATGTCACTATCCGGCGGAATGCTGATCGTTGATGTTATCGGTTCGGAGGAAATGCTTTTCTCCCAGAGCTATGCTTGTCCGGAGCATAATATAAGTATTGAAGAGCTTAACCCGAGAATGTTTTCTTTCAATAATCCTTTTGGCGCATGTCCTAAGTGTACTGGTCTCGGAACATTTCAGAGGATCGATCCTGATCTTGTAGTACCAAACAAGGATCTCAGCGTGAGACAGGGTGCTATAAAGGCAAGCGGATGGAACACTCTTTCTGAAGGCTCTATTGCAATGATGTATTACAACGGTATTGCACAAAAGTATAACATAAGTCTTGACACTCCTTTCAAGGATCTTCCGAAAGAAGCAGCAGATGCCTTTCTTTACGGAACTGATGAAAGAATAGAACTTAAAATTATAGATTCATTCGGCGGAGGAGTACGATACGGAAAATTTGAGGGAGTTATAAACAATCTTGAAAGGCGCTACAAGGAATCTAACAGCGAGTATTCAAAAAATGAAATTGCCGACTGCATGAACGAAATAAAATGTCCGGAGTGTAAGGGACAAAGACTCAAAAAGGAAAGTCTTTCTGTTACAATAGGCGGAAAAAATATAATGGAATTTACAGAATTTTCTGTAACTGAAGCGCTTGACTTTGTGAACGGTCTTGAGCTTACTGATCGTGAAAAGCTTATTGCTGAACGTATACTGAAAGAGATTCGTGAAAGACTTGGATTCCTTAAAAGCGTCGGACTTGAATATCTTACGCTTTCACGTTCGTCAGGAACTCTTTCAGGCGGTGAAAGCCAGAGAATACGCCTTGCAACACAGATCGGCTCATCACTCATGGGAGTTTTGTATATACTTGACGAGCCGAGCATCGGTCTGCACCAGAGAGATAACGACAAGCTGATCGCCACACTGAAAAGACTGAGAGATCTGGGCAATACCCTTATTGTGGTTGAACATGACGATGATACCATGCTTGCGGCTGACTATATTGTGGATATTGGCCCGGGTGCAGGGGTCAACGGGGGAAACGTTGTGTTTTCCGGTACTGTTGATGAACTGCTGAAATGTGAGAATTCTGTAACTGGTCAGTATCTCAGCGGAAAAAAGAAAATACCGCTTCCTGATTCAAGAAGAAAAGGAAACGGAAATTATCTCATAGTAAAGGGTGCGGCAGAAAACAATCTGAAAAATGTGAATGTCAAAATACCGCTTGGAGAATTTGTGTGCGTAACCGGAGTTTCCGGTTCAGGAAAATCCTCACTTGTAAATGAAATAATATACAAGCACCTTGCGGCAAAGCTTAATCGTGCAAAGGTAAGAGCAGGAAAATTCAAATCAATTGATGGACTTGAAAATCTTGACAAGGTTATCTGTATAGACCAGTCTCCGATCGGAAGAACTCCACGTTCAAATCCGGCAACCTATACTGGTGTATTTACGGATATAAGAGAGCTTTTTGCTCAGACTAATGATGCAAAGACTCATGGCTATGGTGCAGGGCGATTTTCCTTTAACATAAAAGGGGGACGCTGCGAGGCATGTGAGGGTGACGGAATAAAGAAGATCGAAATGCACTTTCTGCCGGATATTTATGTTCCATGCGAGGTCTGCAAAGGAAAGCGCTATAATCGTGAAACGCTTGAAATACTCTATAAGGGAAAGTCAATTTATGACGTTCTCGAAATGACAGTAGAGGAGGGTGTTAAGTTTTTTGAAAATCACCCTAAAATTCTGAGAAAGCTTAAAACATTACAGGAGGTCGGACTTGGATATATAAAAATAGGACAGCCGGCAACAACCCTTTCAGGCGGCGAGGCACAGAGAGTAAAGCTTTCAACAGAGCTGTCAAAGCGTCCGACTGGAAAAACCATATATATCCTTGACGAACCTACCACCGGTCTGCATACTGCCGATGTGCACAAGCTTATAGAGGTTCTTCAGAAGCTTGCTGATACCGGAAACACTGTACTCGTCATAGAGCATAATCTTAACGTTATAAAGGTTGCCGACCATATTATTGACCTTGGACCGGAGGGCGGAACAGGCGGAGGAACTATCGTTGCCTGCGGAACGCCGGAGGAAATAGCAGGGTGTGAGCAATCCTATACCGGAAAATATCTCAGACCTTATCTTGATCTGCCGGAAGCATGATCTCTTTTCTGAGAAGCAAAAGTCCTGTCAGATTTGGGATTGCCATAAGACCATTGAAAATATCCGATATTGTCCAGACTGCTTCAAGTCCGGAAACGGCTCCGGCAAAAGCTGAAATAAGGAAGATAAATTTGTAAAATGGAATTGAGCAGCTGCCGAAAATATAGGTTACGGCACATTCTCCGCAGTAAAACCAGCCTATTATGGTCGCAAATGCAAAAAGAGATACAGCTGTGCTTATAAATATGGAAGCGATACCGCCTAATTCTTTTGAAAATGCATGAGTTACAAGCATAACACCATCGCTCCCGGTCTTATGTGCTCCGGTTGAAAGAATAACAAGAGCAGTCAGAGTACAGCATACTATTGTATCTGTGAAAACCTCAAATATCGCCCACATTCCCTGCTTCTGAGGACTGGTGCAGTCAGCGGAGGAGTGCATCACAGCCGAGCTGCCAAGGCCTGCTTCATTTGAAAAGACACCTCTGCGCAATCCGGCGTTTATGCTCCGGCTTATAATTGCTCCGCTTATACCGCCGCCGGCAGAGCGTATTCCGAAAGCACCGCTGAATATTTCTGAAAACACAGACGGAAGATTGTGTGCGTTGCGTATTATTATAAAAAGTGCGGCACATATGTATATGACTGACAGAAAAGGGATAAGTATCTGAGTTACAGAGCTTATCCTTTTTATTCCTCCGGAAATAACAGCAGCACATACAATGACAACTATAGCTCCTACGGCAACAGGGGAGATGCCAAAGCTTCCGCTGAGTGACAAGGAAATGGAGTTGACCTGAGTCATGCAGCCCATTCCAAGTGACGCCAGTGTACAGCACACTGCAAATATTATTGCAAGCTGTTTTTTTCCTGCGCCATGTTCGAGATATGCCATTGGTCCGCCGTACCATCTGCCGTTTTCGTATCTGCGATAAACAGTTCCAAGATAGTTTTCTGCATAAACGAGCGACATTCCTATGATTGCCGATATCCACATCCAGAATATTGCTCCAGCGCCTCCGATCGTAATAGCGGTTGCAACTCCGGCGATATTTCCGGTTCCCATTGCAGCGGCAAGAGATGCTGAAACCGCCTGAAACTGAGATATGCTGCCGCTTTTATGGCATTTTTCATAGGAATTTTTTTTGAACAGTGATATAAATGTGCTGTTGATTATTTGGGAAAAGCACCTTATCTGAAAAAATCCGGAACGAAACGAGCATACCATACCTGTCCCAAGCAGCAGACAGAGCAGAGGTGTTCCCCAGACAATATTGTTTATAAATGACAGCATGATTTTTCCTCCGGATTCTTGAAATGAATGCTTGATTATGCTATAATGTGATTATATAAAATTTTAGTCAGCACCGATGTGAACATGAC
>CAKSJL010000115.1 GCA_934463345.1 uncultured Oscillospiraceae bacterium
TTGCAGCATTTTCAACCGGATCAGGCTTATATTTACTGTAATCCGCCAACGTTTTTACACTGCATTCAAGCATACCGTTCTCACGCTTCAAATCAGTAAACCTTGCTCTGCATATTCCTTCTACAAGAACACGCATAACATTATCAGGAGTCTTAAGTGTCTGTCTTATCTCTGCAATAACACCAATTTTATAAAGGTCTTCTTCACCTGGATTTTCTGAAAAAACATCCTTCTGGGCTGTAAGAAAAATCCTGCGGTCATTTTTTAAAGCTTCCTCAACAGCCCTTACGGACATTTCCCTTGCAACGTCAAAATGCATAATAAGTCTTGGGAAACAAACAAGTCCCCTCATAGCAACTGCCGGTATATAGGTCTTTTCTTCGTTTAATATTTCTTCCATGATCAATTTAACTGATACCCTGTACAAATACAGAATATACTCTCCTTTCCTGCAATATGCTCTGAATTACGACAGTATCTTATCATTTTCAAATCATTACAGCATAATGATACAATATATTATAGCTTATTTCATATCTTTTTTCAAGAGCTGCCATAAAAATATTTTGCACTATTCACTGTCAAGTCCTGAAAGCATTGTATAAACTATAGAATCAGCCGTTGTTTCATACATCTCCCTGTTTTCAATCAAAACAGCGAAAGCCACTGGAAAATCTTCATCATCAACAAAACCTGTAAGCAGCGAATTTTCTTCTGCTCCTTCCTTCACCTGAGCAGTACCGCTCTTTATTCCTATTGTGTAGCCAGGAATCGTTCCTGAATAATTCAGACCATTTTCAAGCATTATCTCTTTTACATCAGAAGCTGTCTTTGAAGAAAAAAGCTGTTCTGAATATGACGTTTTTGCAGTTTCAACAATTCTGCCGTTAACATTTGTTACATGGTCAATAAGATATGGCATTGTTGATTTTCCGCTTTCGTTCACTATTGCGCTCTGCCACATAATCATCTGGCATGGACTAACTATCGTCATGCCCTGACCTATACAGCCCCACTGTGTATTAAATTCATATTTGTCAGTAAGCTCTGTTGATGCTGTCTGAACAGTTATACCATTTATGTCTATATATTTATCTTCCGAACCGTTCACAGAAATTCCAAGGCGCTTGTACATTTTTTCTATATCCCCCAACGTCCAGTCAGGATCCTCAACAAGCTGGGCAAAAAACGGATTACAGCTATTCTGAAATGCCTCGTTTATATTCTGTGTTCCATGCCCGTAAAGATTATGGCAGTAAATTACTTTCCCACTTTGGTTGGTATAGCTGCCCTCACAAGTATAGCTTTTTTTACTAAGCTTCTCTATACCCATAGTTTCAATTGCAGATATAAGCGTTGGCACTTTTTGTGTCGAGCCAGGAACAGTTTTGTAGAAAGCTTTACAGAGCAGACTTCCCTCCTCAAGATCGTCATAACCCTTTAGCGGGTCTACATCAGGCTTGCTTACACAGACAAGAATTTCTCCTGTCTTATAATTGTACGCAATTGCGCAGCCTTCTTTGTCGCCAAAGGCTGAGTAAGTCTGTTCGTTAACACTATGGTTAAGCGTTGAGTATATTGCAGCCTTACCGCCTTTTCTTGTAATACCTTTTGTAAAGCTGTAATTACTAAGTCGTTCAAGATTATTAGCAACAAGTGTATTAGTCATCTGACCGCTTGCATCTCCTATGAGATTTCCGACATCCTTGAAATAGCCGTCAGGATAATCCCCTTCTTTTGCATTATCATCAAAAATAATCTCACCATTGCAGTCATATATATATCCAAGATCTCTTGAAGCCGAATTGCTTATATAAAAAGATGCTTCCATCTGTATCTTCACAATAAGCAAAACTATTCCAACAAGAAATACAAGCATCATAAGCGTTATAAGATTTCTTCCTCTTTTTAAACTTTTCATACCATTCTCCTACTGACATTCTGATGTGCTGGTCTTACCGGCACCGGGTAGACCATCGCCTGACCTGCTTTTAAAAATCCCATCATAAAGCCGCATGCAAGCATTGAGCTTCCACCCTGCGAAATAAATGGAATTGTAACTCCGGTAAATGGGATCATGTTACATGAGCCAAAAATATTGAGAGCCATCTGCGCAATAAATGCAGCGCACACACCTACTGTAAGAGTTGTATGGAAATATGAACGTGGAGTATTAATAAGAGCCGTTACAAGAAGCAGTATTACCATAAATACGGCAAGCAAAGCCATAAGCATTCCCCATTCCTCACATATCGATGAAAATACTATATCTGTATCGGCCGCCGGTACCTTGTATAGAACGCCATGTCCCGGTCCTTTTCCAAACCAGCCGCCCTCTGCAATTGCAATAAGCGCCTGACACTGCTGCCATCCGTTTCCCGTAGGATCGCTCCATATATCAACATGTAGTCTGTCCTGAACGTAGGACGGTGCAAATTTAAGTGCAATAACTACGACAGCCAGTCCGGCTGCACTCAGACTAATTATAAGTTTTTTTGAAAGCTTTGCTTTAGGATAACATATTCTCATTAAAAATCCACATGCTGCAACTGCTGCAAAGGTTGGAAGGCTGCCAAGGTCACGACACCACCACTGGAGAAGCATTACAGCCCCTGTCAGCGCCAGAAGAGCCATATTATCATAAACGATCTTTACAAACAAAACTTTCTTCTTTTTCTGCTGCTGTGCAAGCGATGTTGCAAAAACAAGAACAAAAACTGTTTTAAGAAATTCTGACGGCTGAATTGTAATAAATCCAAGGTCGATCCACATGCCTCTGCTTCCTGTAAACAGAAGTATTGATATGATAAGTACACCGCAGATTCCGTAAAACACATATTTATATTTTTCAATAAAGTGATAATTTTCCGCAAGCTTAAATCCTGCCTGACAGCATACCAGCGCCAAAACGGAAAAAACAAAATGCTTTGCAGCAAAACTTACTCCTCCGAAGCACGACTGGAATATTACACTCATATTCAGAACTGTTATAAGCAGTATATCAAGCGTATAAGTATTCTGTTTTAAAAACCGGAGTATAAAAAAATATATCACATCCGAAAGCAATATGACTACTGCCAGAATCAATGGCGAAATAACTGACTCATAACTCCCTTTGACAAAGACAACTGTCAGAAGTGAAATGTGGGTCAAAAGTGATAAAAGACATATTCCTGCGTAAGATAATCCGTTTTTATACATTTTGCTGTTTCACTCTCCTTAAATATATTTTCTTTTTTCCTATGATAATTTCATCATTGTTTTTAAGCCGTTTTTCCTTTATACGAACTCCGTTCACATAAGTTCCGGATGTGGAATCAAGGTCTGTAATAGTCCAGATACCATTATCAAGACTTAAAAGCGCATGATATCTTGAAACTGACAAATCAGGAAACCTGAGGTCAGCTGAAATATGCCTTCCCATAAGTATCTCCTGTGAATTGAGAGTAAACGTAAAGCTTTCAGCAGCATCAGTAAGTATCATATGTCGTGCCGCTCTTCCCCACTGAACCTGAACCGTTTTTCTTTCTTTGGTACAGAATGCTATTATGACAAGCGCACATACATCTATAAGTATCAGAGCAACAGCGGAAATTACATCTTTAAATTCAGAAAGTCTTCCGGCAAGTTCTCCCATAAATTCTATAAACCCGTCCATTTTTGTTTCTTCCTCTCTCTTAGTGTTTTCAATAACCCAGCCTTTACATTATAATATATATTGTAAAATTAATCAAGTGGAGAATAGCACTTGCAGTATAATTCATACGGCTGTCAATTTTTCGATGCAATAACTCATAATTTCTTGACAAAGAGTAATATGTAAAGTATAATTAATAAGTAAATATGTAATAGCTGATATGATGCATTACAGGCAGCCGCAACTTACAGGCTGTTTTATTTTATGTTTATGAATTGGAGATGTTAAAATGAGCAAAGAACTTGCAAAGTCCTATAGCCCTAAGGATTTTGAAGACAGAATATATAAGTTCTGGAATGACAGCGGATGCTTTCATGCTGAAGCAGACAAGAAGAAAAAGCCTTACACAATTGTAATACCGCCTCCGAATATTACAGGTCAGCTCCATATGGGCCATGCACTTGATGAAACGCTTCAGGATATCCTTATCAGATGGAAGAGAATGTCCGGTTATTCTGCTCTGTGGCTTCCTGGTACTGACCACGCAGCAATTGCCACAGAAGCAAAAATAGTTGAAGCCATGAGAAAAGAAGGTATCACTAAAGAGGATCTCGGACGTGAAGGCTTCATGAAACGTGCATGGGAATGGAAAGAAAAGTTTGGCGGAAGAATTGTTGAGCAGCTTAAAAAGCTTGGTTCATCGTGTGACTGGTCAAGGGAACGCTTTACAATGGATGAAGGCTGCTCAAAGGCAGTCAAGGAAGTATTCGTAAAATATTACGAAAAAGGACTTATTTACAGAGGCGAGAGAATTATTAACTGGTGTCCGCACTGTAAAACTTCCCTTTCTGACGCTGAAGTTGAATATGAGGATCAGGCAGGCCACTTCTGGCATTTAAGATATAAGATAAAAGATACTGATGAATATCTTGAACTTGCAACAACACGCCCGGAAACACTTCTTGGCGATACAGCTGTTGC
>CAKSJL010000116.1 GCA_934463345.1 uncultured Oscillospiraceae bacterium
TCGTCAGACGCTCGATATCCTCCACTGTAATGATTCCCTCGGCTTTGCGGTACTGTGCGTCAATCTCCTTCATGTTGTAGTTCACTAGACCGGAAATCGCCATCTCATTGCCGCATTCGCTGCAGAATGCAGCCGTAATCTCGAAAGTGTACTCTTTTTCCCGGAGGGTCTGGTTGATTTTGGCTTTTTCTAGAGTATAGTTCGTTTCTCTGCGGCATTCTGTGCAGAAATCCTTCCGATTGTTCATGATGTTATTCTCCTTTTTTACCCAGCTGTTTAAAGTAGTAAGTCAACGGATATCGTTGCTCGTGGAATGAAACCACAATCACGAACATATTGTCCAGCTTATTGAACTTGATGTACAGTGACACCAGCTTTTCTGCTGATCCAAAACGCTCGGTCAGCAAAACTGTTTTTCCAAAGATGTACAGCGTTTCATGCTCAAAGCCAACGTGATCATTGTGAACTGCATCGGAGAAATCCATTGCGGTCAAATCCAGAATGATGTTCTCTACGTCTTTTTCTGTAAGCAGATAGGTCTGGAATAATTTTCGATTATCCGGGCGTTTGATATTCATATCAAGCCGGTAACGATGTGATTTGATTGCAAGCTTCACGGCTGCAAGATAATTTTCAACATTGTGTATGCCCGGAATTCTTATCCTGTCCTTATCTATAATGCGTGTAACATTTCCATAGTCGTTGTAGCACAGCCAGCCTTCCTCATCAAGAAATGCCCCACACACAGGTTTTTCTTTTCTTGAAAACTTAACAAGCTTTCCTCTTACAAGCTCAGAAAGGCCGTTTGTAATATCGTTATCCATATTAAGGACAGTCCTGCTGAAAGCTGTCTGATGAAGTATCAGGTTCTTTTTACTGTCAATGTATTCTTCCATAGTACCATGTACGTCAAGATGGTTAGGCGCAATATTTGTAATAACAGCAACGTCCGGAGATTTTCTCATAGAGATCAACTGGAAACTTGAAAGCTCAACTACCGCCGCATCATTTTCAGATATTTCCTCGATAAGTGGCAGAAGAGCCTTTCCGATGTTTCCGCCCTTATATACCTTTTTGCCAGATCTGCTTAAAAGATCAGCAATGATTGTTGTAGTTGTCGTCTTTCCGTCAGAGCCTGTCACCGCATAGATTCTGCATGGACACAGGTCAAAAAACAGTTCCATTTCAGATGTTACAGGAATGCCGTTTTCCCTTGCCTTTTTTAGCATAGGATTATTAAAATACATTCCAGGCGCTCTTACGACAAAGTCAAAGCTGCTTAATGTATCAAGATAGCCGTCACCGAGAATAAATTCAGCTCCCAGTGCTTTGAGTTCGGTATAGGTATCGCCAAGAGCCTTTTCGTCCTTCCGGTCACATACCGTTACATTTATCCCCTTTTTCAAAAACAGCTTTATTACGTCAGTGTTTGAAACTCCTACGCCAATCACAGCGCAGTGTTTTCCTTTCATTTTATCAAAGAATATTTCTGATTTATTCATTATTAGCCTCCTATTAATAAATACACTTATATTTATTATATACATTTTATGCGCAAATATCAACCTCTTTTTTCGTTTCAGAGCTGCACAATAATATTTTTTTGAAAAACTTTGCTTTTTTTCAAAAAAGGACTTGATTTTTTCTCGGAAATCTGATAAAATATATCTGTTGACTTTTTGCAAGTACATTTAAGGGAGGTGCAGTCAATGGCAAAATGTGATATCTGCGGAAAGGGAGTTACATTTGGTATCAAGGTTTCTCACTCACACAGAAGAACAAACAGAACATGGAAGCCTAATGTAAAGCGTGTTAAAGCTATTGTTAAGGGTACCCCTTGTCATATCTACGCTTGTTCAAGATGCCTTCGTTCAGGCAAGGTTGAAAGAGCTTGAGTTTTAAGTTTCTGTTAAAAAGCGGAGAGGTTCAGTGCTGAACTTCTCCGTTTTTATTTTATAGTTACAATTGTAAAAATCTTCTGTTTTTCCATAATCTTTGTATTGCATAATTGTAACCGTTCTGTTATAATTAAAGCATCCCAAGAGGGAAATAGCACAAGGAGGAAAATTAATATGTGTAACATTTTTTCATCAATTTGCTCATGGCTTAAATCATTCTGTACATAATCATTTTTAAATGACATAAATATAGACACCAGTTTTTCCAACAGGTAACATAAAACTCTCTAAAAAAACGTGTCTGCGAAGAGTGATTACAACTCTTAAACGCAGACACGCTTTTTTATGCAATGTAAAAATTAATCAAACAAAGCAGTTGAAAGATATCTTTCACCTGTATCAGGAATAATTACAACTATATTCTTGCCCTTATTTTCCGGACGCTTTGCGATCTGTGTAGCTGCCCATACAGCTGCGCCGCCGGATATTCCTATAAGTATTCCCTCAGTCTTTGCAATTTTCTTTCCGGTTTCAAATGCCGCTTCATTCGGAACCTTTACAACCTCATCATATACCTTTGTATCAAGAGTTTCCGGAACAAATCCTGCACCGATTCCCTGAATCTTATGAGCCCCTGCATGACCCTCAGAAAGAACTGGTGATGTCTCCGGCTCAACAGCAATTACTTTGACATCTGCTTTTTTAGTTTTAAGATAATTTCCAACACCGCTGAGTGTACCGCCTGTACCAACACCAGCAATAAAAATGTCAACCTTTCCGTCTGTATCCTCCCAGATTTCCGGTCCGGTTGTTTCAAAGTGAGCCTTAGGATTTGACGGATTGACAAACTGACCAAGTATAACTGCGCCTTCAATTTCTTTCTGAAGCTCGTCAGCTTTTGCAATAGCGCCTGACATACCCTTTGAACCTTCTGTAAGAACAATTTCAGCTCCATAGCCTTTCAGCAGTTTTCTTCTCTCAATGCTCATTGTTTCCGGCATCGTCATTATAGCTCTGTAACCCTTTGCTGCGGCAACGGCTGCGAGTCCGATACCTGTATTTCCGCTTGTCGGTTCAATTATAGTTGCACCAGGTTTAATAATGCCAGATTTTTCAGCATCTTCTATCATTCTCTTTGCAACTCTGTCCTTGACACTTCCGGCAGGATTAAAAAATTCAAGCTTTCCGATTACAGAAGCCTCAAGCTTTTCAGATTCTGCATAATTATTAAATTTCAAAACAGGTGTTCTGCCAATAAGTTCTGTTACGCTATTATATAATTTGCCCATGATAATCTCCGTTTCTGCCGCTGCCAGTTATCTCCGGACAGGCACCTGGAACTTTACTCAGCGGCTTGAAGCAAAGTTCCTCAGAATGCTATGCCCTATCGTTATAAAAATTTTCAATCAGATTTTTTCAAATGCCTGTTCAAGGTCATAAATTATGTCATCAATATGCTCAGTGCCAATTGAAAGTCTTACTGTATTAGGCTTGATTCCCTGCTTTGCAAGCTCTTCCTCATTAAGCTGCGAATGTGTAGTTGAAGCCGGATGAATAACCAGTGATTTCGCATCCGCAACATTGGCAAGGAGTGAGAACAGCTGAAGGCTGTCGATAAACTTCTTTGCTTCCTTTTCGCTGCCCTTTACTTCAAATGTAAAGATTGAGCCGCCGCCATTAGGGAAATACTTGTCATATAGTTCCTTGTATCCGTTTTCAGGAAGTGACGGATGATTTACATGCTCAACCTTCGGATGATTCTTCAAGAATTCAACGACCTTCAGAGCATTTTCTACATGACGCTCAACTCTGAGTGAAAGTGTTTCCAGACCCTGGAGAAGAATAAACGCATTGAAAGGTGAAATGGTTGCACCAGTATCTCTCAGAAGCACCGCACGAATTCTTGTAACATATGCAGCAGCGCCGGCAGCATCAGAAAAGCTGATTCCATGATATCCCGGATCCGGCTCGGTTATTGTAGGAAACTTACCGCTTGCTTTCCAGTCAAACTTTCCGCTGTCAACGATAACGCCGCCAAGCGATGAACCATGACCGCCTATAAATTTTGTTGCGGAATGAACAACGATATCAGCACCGTATTCAATCGGTCGAACAAGATAAGGTGTAGCAAATGTGCTGTCAACAATAAGCGGAATCTTATGCTTGTGTGCAAGATCTGCGATTTTTTCAATATCAATGATATTTGAATTCGGATTGCCAAGAGTTTCAATGAAAATTGCCTTTGTGTTTTCCTGAATAGCTGCTTCAAAGCTTCCTTCAACATCAGGATCAACAAATGTTGTTGTAATTCCATACTGCGGAAGTGTATGTGCAAGAAGATTATACGATCCGCCGTAAATTGTTTCCGAAGCAACAATATGATCGCCATTCCTTGCGATATTCTGAATCGCATAGGTTATAGCAGCAGCACCGCTTGCCGTTGCCAGTGCAGCAACACCACCCTCAAGTGCAGCAACTCTTTTTTCAAAAACATCCTGAGTAGGATTTGTAAGTCTGCCATAGATGTTGCCGGCATCTGTAAGTCCAAATCTTGCAGCCGCATGCTCAGAATTTCTGAACACATAAGAAGTTGTCTGGTAAATCGGAACTGCTCTTGCGCCTGTATCTGAGTCAGGTGTTTCCTGACCTACATGAAGCTGTAATGTTTCAAATCTGTAATCT
>CAKSJL010000117.1 GCA_934463345.1 uncultured Oscillospiraceae bacterium
GCAGACAGATGCTTGAAAGAAGATTGCTAAGGTCGATTTGCGAATTCTGATACTTGATTTCGTTGGAATCATATTTTGCAATATAAAGCAGACTATTCACAAGTTTTGTCATTCTCTTGGTTTCTTCCTTGATATAATTCAGCCATTTTGACTGACTTTTAACAGTGTCATCCGAATTTGAAAGAATAACATCTGTATTTGCAGAAATAACCGTAAGAGGCGTTTTCAGTTCATGCGATGCATCTGCAACAAACTGCTTCTGCTGCTGCCATGCCTTGTCTACTGGCTTTATAGTCCAGTTTGCAAGCACAACGCTGATACCAAAAATTATAACTGTTCCAACGCTGCCTATTATAATAAAAATAAAAAGCATTCTGTTAATTGTGGAAATTTCAAGCGTTCTGTCAAGAAAAAGTATTCTTCCGCCGCCATTCATCATCGCCGGATTATCCTTTTTCATGTATCTCAGCTTATAATCACCAATTGTCAGCTTTCCTCTGTCATTTTTCTGATTTATAATAGTTCTGGCAGCTTCCTTTATCTGCTCTTCGTCCGCATCTTCAAAGTACTGATAAATAATCCTGTCTATATCCTCATTCTGGTTGTACTGAACCATAACAAAAGCTCGTTTTACATTTCCTCTGTAAGGATCAGGAAATTCTTTTTCAGGCGGCGGATCTGCTGTTTTACTTTGAGTTACCGGCGCAGTACTTAGAGATGTGTGCGTTTCATTCTGTTCTGATGTAATCGGTGCAGTTGTTTCAGCCGTTTTTTCAGTTGCCGGAGACTGTGTTTCCGGAATTGGTTCAGGCGGAGCATCCGGAACAGGTGCTTCACGCTGTGAATTTTCATTTTGCGGATAAACCGGTTCCTCCGGTCTGCTTTCATCCTGACTGCTTTCCGGTTTTTCCGGTGCTGATGAACTGCTGCTGTCATCTTCCTTTACTGAACTGCTGCTGTCATCACTTCTTGAGTCCTCTGGTTGTGAACTGCTGCTGTCCTCCGGATAATCTGGGTAATCCCATGGTCTGTCCGGTTCAACTGGAAACGGATCCTGCGGAAAATCCGGCTCTTCCGGAAATTGTCCATGACCATCATCAGGTTTAGGATACTGTTCATAGAAATATTGTTTGTTATCGCCATTATCATCAATGTTTTGCAGCTGAAAGCTCATCATCACCGCTGCCTGTTCAGCTGAAAATGAAAGCTCCTGCGCCGACTCGACAGGTGACTCAACAATTTTTTTGTCAGGTTCTCTTATGTCTACATCTCTTTCGTTGAGAATAGACTCCATAAGCTCATATGAGATCGTCACCTCTGAGCTGTACATAAAGGCAAAGATACCAGTAAGTACACATATAAGAACAGAGGTGAGGATACTCATATTTACGATTATAAACCGTCGTCTGAGTTTTTTTATCATTATGATTCCTCCAGACGATATCCTACTCCCCTTACAGTTTTTATCAGTACTGATGAATGTATATGGCGCAGCTTTTTGCGCAGGAATGATATGTAAACCTCAACATTATTATACTCAGCGTCAGAATCATATCCCCATATCTTTTCAATCATCATTTCCTTGCTCATAACCTTGTTAGGATTATTAAGCAGATACTCCATTATACTGAATTCTTTAAGTCCAAGATTAAGAGAATTTCCGCTGCACGAAAGCTCATAGGTTTGCAGGTTCAGTGCCACATCGCCGAATTCAAGCAAATTGTCAGAGATCGCATGCTCAGTTCTCCTTGAAAGCGATCTTATTCTTGCAAGAAGCTCCTCCATGGCAAAGGGTTTTGTAAGGTAATCATCTGCTCCTGAATCAAGCCCCTTTACCTTGTCGGAAATTTCATCCTTTGCGGTCAGAAGCAGAACAGGGCAAGCTATTCCGTTTTTTCTGATACCACAGAGAATATCCAGACCGTTCATGCCGGGAAGCATGATATCCAAAATAATTATGTCATAAATACCTGTCATCGCATTGTCATAACCGCTTTCACCATCATAACAGGTGTCAACAAGGTATTTATTTTTAGTCAGGATATGGGCAAGTGCTTCTGCAATAGCCTCTTCGTCCTCAACAACAAGAATCCTCATAAATTTCCCCCGAAATTATTTGCATCCACTGGATATTTACCTTATCTCTTTTTATGTGAGCCGCTGCGTTTTCTTCCATATGAAGAACCGCCGTTTCTCTGACGTCCCTTCTTGCCTCCGAAACGGCTGTTATCCCTGCCGCCTCTGCTACCTGAAGGCTCATACAGCTTAACCGTAACTTTGTTGCCGTTTATACGGCTGTTTTTCATTGAATCGATTATATACCGGCTTTCAGAATCAGGAACCTCAACGGTCGTGTGCCTGTCATGAATATCTATTTTGCCGAAATCCTTTCCGGACATTCCTGTTGCGTCAACAAGTGCGCCGAGAATATAGTTCGGAGCAATTTTATGCATTCTGCCAACATTTATATCAACTCTGACAGTTTTTCCACTGTTATTCCTGCTTCGTCTTTCTGACTTTATTGTTTCTGACCTGACCTCAGGAATGTTTTTCAGTTCCTTTAATATCTTTCTGCTGCAAAGCGCTCTGGCAATGTCATCAGGTCTGATACCTTTCTCAGAGAGCATATCAAAAAGTCTGTCAGTTTCCGGAGCTTCTTCTCTCTGACAATAGCCATCTATCCTCTCGGCGAATGCCGCAAGCTTTGCACCTGTAATTTCCTCTCTGCTCGGAAGCTTTTTTTCTGTGATCGGCGATTTGGTGTACTTTTCAAGTGCCTTTACAGCATATACCTGTTTTCTGCCTGATATAAGTGTAAAAGCCTTTCCGGATTTTCCGGCACGTCCGGTACGTCCGATTCTGTGGATATAATACTCATTATCCTGCGGAAGATCATAGTTAAAAACAGCGTCAACTCCGCTTACATCAATTCCTCTTGCCGCAACATCAGTAGCAACAAGGACATTTATTCTGCCCGATTTAAATGAATTCATAACAGTTGTACGCTGTAACTGCTTCATATCACCATGGATTCCGGCAGCCCTGACGCCTTTCTGAGACAGAAATTCAGTCAGCTCATCCACCATTTTCTTGGTATTACAGAAAACCATAGATGATTTCGGAGCATTATAAAGCCATAAAACGTAAAGTGCGTCTGACTTTTTTCCGCTTCCGACAATATAGTACGACTGCTCAATAGCTTCAACAGTCCGGCTTTTAGCAAGCGTTTTTATTATAACAGGCGATGTCTGATAATTTTCAGTTATAGCCATTATTTCCGGCGGCATCGTTGCGGAAAAAAGAATTGTCTGGCGATTTTCAGGAACATATTGAAGTATCTCCTCAATGTCCTCACGAAAGCCCATATTAAGCATCTCATCAGCTTCGTCAAGTATTATCGTTTCAAGCGTTTCAAGCTTTAAGGTGCGCCTGCGTATGTGATCCATAACACGTCCCGGCGTTCCGACAACAATATTTGCACCTCTTTTAAGCTCTCTTATCTGCCTGTCCATAGCTGCGCCGCCATAAACCGCTGAAACCTTGACCCATGGCATAAACCCCGAAAACTTTTTCAGTTCATCAGCTGCCTGGACGGCAAGTTCCCTTGTCGGGCAGAGTATCAGCGTTTTAACGCCGCTATGTGCTTCACGACTTATTCTTTCAACTGCCGGTATACCAAACGCTGCTGTTTTCCCGGTTCCGGTATTGGAACGTCCTATAACATCTTTTCCTTCAAGAATAACAGGAATGCTTTTTTCCTGTATTTCCGTCATTTCCTTATAGCCAATCTGTTCTATTGCCCTGAGCATTTCCTCAGAAAGTCCGATCTCATCAAACCGCATTAAATATTTCCTTTCATTTGTCAAGTAGCCTTTATATCTGTTTAATTAATTTATTGTATCACATTTTTCTGAAAAAGTCAAATTTAGCGGTGATTTTTTCATTTTAATTTTTTCTTGCAAAGTCATAATGCCAACTTTAAGCCATGATTACTTCATTTTCTGATGTGTGAATAAATCTGAAAAATTATGTATATAATATAGACAGTGCAGCATAAGTTTACAGAACACAGGACAAAAATTTGGAGGCGATATTATTTTATCTCAGTGTAATTTCATAGTCAGAACGATATCTTCAGCTGTTGTGGCTTTTGGCAGCTTTCAGGCAGTGCCGGAACAAAAACCGGTAAAACTGCCGAGACCAGCAATTATCAGCTTTGCCAGCGCTGAATACCATGAAACTGACGAAGCCGATTTAACAGAAGAATATTGCATCGATGAAGAAAATTATTATTGTGAAGAGGATGACGAAC
>CAKSJL010000118.1 GCA_934463345.1 uncultured Oscillospiraceae bacterium
AGTTCCTGCATTATTAAAAACATCAAGACAGCTGCTTAATGTTTCAATAGAAACGGCAGTAATTACAATTGTAGCTCTGCTGTTTTTATTGTACACCTCATTTATTATTTTTTCAAGCTTTCCGCCAGAACCACCTATAAAAACACGATCAGGAACCGGAAAGTTACTAATGGCATCCAATGCCTCAGCATGAAACGCATAAATATTGTCGCAGGAAAATTTACGGCTGTTTGACTGTGTAAGCTGCACCGCCTCTGAATTTCTGTCAACTGAATAAACGCCACCATCCGGACACTGCATTGCCATTTCTACAGAAACAGAACCCGTTCCACAGCCTATATCCCAGCATATATCATCAGAACTAACTTCAAGCTTTGAAATAATAGCTGAACGAATTTCAGACTTGGTCATAGGAACCTTTGACCTTATAAATTCACTATCACTGATTCCTGTTCTTACACATTTATCATAACAGGAATTAACCACAACTGCAACACAAAGCTCTGAAGTGCTTATCTCAGTTAACTGAGAAGCCTTTGCACAAAATATGTTTTCATTTTTCATTGCCAGATTTTCACCAACGAAAACGTTAACCTCACCGAGATTATATTCACACAATATGCTGCAAAGTGCTGATACATCAATTTTTCCTCCAAGCAGAAAAAAAGTTTTCTCATGCTGTTTTACATTCAAGGCAACGTTGGACTTTTTTCCATGAAGCGAAACAAAATGCATTCCGCTCCACGATATTCCAATTTTAGAGCAAAAATAAATCGGAGAAGATATTCCGCATATCGTTTCTGTTTCATACATACTGAGAAGCTTTGCAAGACTCTCTGCACCGCTGTAAAATCTGCAGTCACCAGACATAAGTACTGCTATAATGCTGTAATCTGAATTTTCTATATACTCCGCAATACTGCTGCTTCTATACTCTGCAATACATGGCTTTTCAAGATCTTTAAACGGCTCAAGCATGCGCTTTGCTCCAATTAAAATCTGTGCGTTGCTGATTGCTTCATACGCTTGCCTTGTTAGAGTTTTAATGCCATCCATTCCAATTCCGACAATACTAATTTTTCTGTTCATGCTTTCTCTCCAAAAGTATTTTTACTGCTTCTGAAACCGAAATTCCATTTTCATAACAGCGGCGTATAACAACAAGTTCTGTTCCGAATTCCTCCGCCGCTTCTGCTTTTTGAACAAATCCACCGTTTTTTCCGCTTTCCTTTGTGACAAGAAATTTTGCATCGCTTTTTCTTATATGTTCAATATTTTTTTCTTTTGAAAACGGACCTTTACCAGTAATTATCCTATCATTAGCAATACCATATCTAACGCACTCATTTCTCATTTTTTCAACAGGAAGCACTCTTGCAAAGCTTCTTTCCGAAAAACGATTTATACCGCAAAACTCAGAAAGCTCTTTACTTCCGGTCGTAAACAGTATATTTCCATCATGCTTATCAAGATATCCGGCAGCCAAGCTAAAACTGTCAAAATAAACTCCATAGCTATAGTGTTCAGATTCTCTCCTGATTCTTATATACTCCGCACCTGTATTTTCACACGCTAATTTTATATTTTGTGTTGCATCTATAGCGTAGGGGTGTGTTGCATCTATCACAAGTTTTATATTTTCTCTAAAAATAAGCTCCGACATTTCAGATGAATCCATACGCCCTATAAGAATTGTAACACATAAACCACCGTTAAGAAGCTTTGCGCCGTAGTCAGTTGTAACGCTGACATATGCCGGAATGCCGTTTTTTATACATTCCTCGCAAAGCTGACGTCCTTCGGTTGTTCCGCCAAAAATAAGAATGTTACTCATTTCTGTAGCCTCTCAGTGTTACCATTTTTCCATTAATGACTTTCGTTTCGGAATTGCCAACAAAAACGGTAGTAAACATATCTGCTTTAAAATTCCTAAGTTCCGAAAGAGTCATAATCCCGCTTTGCTGCCCATCTCTGCCGATATTCCTGACATATCCGCAAACTGTTTTTTCATCCTTATATTTAAGCAATATATCACATGCTTTTTTCAAATGTTCTGCTCTTTTAACAGAAGTCGGATTGTAAATAGCAACTGCAAAATCTCCCATTGCTGCACATTCAAGTCTTTTTTCAATTATTGCCCAGGCAGTCAGCAAGTCCGAAAGACTGATTACAGCAAAATCATTTGTAAGAGGAGAACCAAGAACTGCTCCTCCACTTAATGCAGCCGTTACCCCACATACAATTTCTATTTCGGTATCCGGATATTGCTCTGACATTTCAATCGCCAGACAAGCCATTCCGTAAACACCGCTGTCACCACTACAAACAAGCGAAACCGTTTTGGTCTGAGCTATTTCAAGTGCAATTCTGACACGTTCTTTTTCTTTTCTCATTCCTGTAGAAACGTATTCTTTATCAGGAAATTTTTCAGAAATAAGATCAGTATAGACGCTGTATCCTGCAATCACATCACTTTTTGAAATTGCCTTCTGAGCTGCGACAGTCATTCCATCATAATTTCCCGGCCCAAAGCCTACAACATAAAGCATTAAAATATCCGCCTTTCAAAATCAATATCGACATCGTTTTCTGCTGCTGCAAAAGTCATTCCATTTTCAGAATGTTTTTTTACTATTAGTCTACCTCCGCCTACGACCGCACTTCTTTCACATACATTATCGACACCTGTGACCATTTTTACAAATTCAGATTCTGAAAATTTTCCCTTAACATTTATAAGCTGCTGTGAACTGTAAAAATTCAAAGGTATCGCATATTTTCTGCAAAATCTTATAACTGCTGTCTCATTTCTTTTAATATCTATTGTAGATATGCAGCGAATTTTTTCAAGTCCAATACTTTCAGAAGCAAGCATTTTAAGTATAAAATTTTCAAAAATTTCCGAATCTACACTTTTTTTGCAGCCTATACCCACAGATATTTTTTTTGGTAAAAGATTCAAAGTATATTTAAACGGCTTTTTACTGGTATCATCAGAAATACATATACCATAATCAGAATTATTATCAGTATCAAAATGTTTATTCTTATAAGGATAATCGCTGTCAATTCCTATTTTCACATCGTTTAAAACTGATGCAGCTATCCTTTTCGCCATATCCATACTGCATATATGAAGAAAATTTGCAGCCGCAAAGCTGTCTGGAGAAAACTTTTTTCCGGTATCGGTGGCGGTTGTTACAACTGCACATGCATCCGTTACATCCGCAACAAATCTTGTTAATTCGTTTGCACCGCCTAAATGCCCCGAAAGCACTGAAACTGCAAATCTGCCGAATTCATCTATAGCAACAATCGCAGGATCTGTAAGCTTTGATCTGACAAATCCGCTTATTGCCCTGACTGCAATTCCAACTGCTGAAACAAAAATAATTCCGTCAATCATATAAAATGTTTCTTTTATAAGCTGGCTTAAATCGCTGAATTCCACTGCACCCTCAAACGGATATTTGTAAAATGTGTAATGTTCAGCATAATGCTTTTCATTTAAGGCTACTGAGATTTTATCGGCAATATGAGTTCCGTTCAACGTCAGCGAAATAACAGCAAACCTCATTCTTTCACCTTTCTGAATTCAGTTTCAAAGTTCTGATCATAGAGTTTTGAAAGAGAATAATTGTCACCAAGAAAATATCCGACAGCAATAAGTGCAGTTTTGCTTATAGAATTTTTTTCTGCTGTTTCGGCAAGCTCTGAAACATTACATCGACATATTTTTTCATCCTTCCAGCTTGCCTTATAAACAATTGCTGCGGGAGTGTCAGGCCTGTATCCGCCCCTTATCAATTCAGCTGAAAGCTTCTCAAGCATTCCGGTACTCAGAAAGATAACCATTGTGGCGTTGTGTACAGCCAGCGAAGCTATACTCTCACTTTCCGGAACGGAAGTTCTCCCTGCCATGCGTGTTATTATAACAGTCTGTGAAACATCCGGAAGAGTATACTCTTTTTTCATGGCTGCTGCCGCACCGCAGAAGGAACTTACTCCCGGGCATATTCTGTATTCAACATTAAGCTCATCAAGCCTGTCCATTTGCTCTCTTATCGCTCCGTAAATACTTGGATCTCCGGTATGAAGCCTCACAACATTTTTATTTTCTTTAACTGCCCTTCTGATTGCTGAAATCACTTCATCAAGTGTCATATATGCAC
>CAKSJL010000119.1 GCA_934463345.1 uncultured Oscillospiraceae bacterium
GGCATATATGGATTACAGGTGCATAACTGATACAGATTCCGTTCAGTATCAGCTTCAGCAGCAGGCGTACACTGATTCAAGGGGCTTTCGCAGGATAGGCGATGACTACTGCATTGCTCTCGGAACAGGCTTTACAGAAGGCTGCGGTGAACGCTTTGTAATATATCTTGACAGCGGATATTCATTTACCGCCATTGTGTCAGACGTAAAAGCAGACATTCATACCGACGCAACTCACTGCTTTGTTCCCAAAGGCGATAATTCCGGAAATGTCGTTGAATTTATAATTGACTGCGACAGTGCAGACAGCGATATGCTTTCGTGCGGTGACGCAGGTTATTATGAAGACCTCAGCGGAAATGTAACAGCTGTGGAACGGCTATAACTACATCAAGGAATACTCTCTATGTAGGGTATTCCTCTTTTTTGACCTGTTCGCTTATACTATAAATACAGGTTCTTAATTACGGGGCGATTCTGCTCATTATTTCAAGCGCTGTCTTAATGCCGTCAACGGCTGCCGACATTATTCCTCCGGCATAGCCTGCACCTTCTCCGCATGGATAAAAATTTTCAAGTGATACACTATTTCTTTTTTCAGTTCTTGTGATTCTGACAGGTGATGAAGTTCTGGTTTCAGGCGCTGTCATGAGCGCTCTCTTATCACCAAAGCATTTCATTTTTCGTGAAAATACATTCAGACCTTCCACAAGCATGTCAGTTACATATTTCGGGAATATCTGCGTCAGATCACACGCCTGCACTCCCCTGTCATAGCTTGCATTTATATTCGTTTTCAGATTCGGTTTACCGCTCAGAAATCCTCCGACTGTTGTTGCAGGTGCAGTCTTTCCGCCGGTTATTTCAAAGGCTCTGCGTTCAATGCTTCTTGCAAAGCTCACGCCGTCAAGCACACCATTTCCGAAATCCTCAGAGGATACCGAAACGGCTACAGCAACATTTGCATTTTCTCCGTCTCTTAAAAATTCGCTCATACCGTTGGTAACAGTTGTTTTCTCTTCGCTTGCAGCCGGAACAACATGCCCTCCCGGACACATACAAAAAGTATAAACTCCCCTTCCCTGTGAATTTCTGTGTGAAAGCTGATATTCACCGGAAGGAAGCATAGAATTGTCTGCATATTTTCCGTAAAGACTTTCATTTACGTCCGACTGTCTGTGTTCTATACGCACTCCGACTGAAAATGGCTTCGGTTCAATAAATATCTGCTTTTTCATAAGCATTTCAAACGTATCCCTGGCGGAATGACCAACTGCCGCAACAAGCGCTGAAACCTCTGTTTTTTCACCGTTCCATACAGCATTTTTAACCCTTGAACCTTCCAGTTCAATATCATCGAGTCTTGAGCTGAATCTTACCTCTCCGCCGCATTCGATTATGCGGTTTCTGATATTTTCCACAATATTTCTGAGGTTGTCAGTCCCTATATGCGGCTTTGCCTTTACAAGTATTTCATCCGGTGCGCCGAACTGAACAAAACGCTCCAGAACATACCTGCAAAGCGGATCATTTATGCGTGTTGTCAGTTTTCCGTCAGAAAATGTTCCTGCGCCACCCTCGCCAAACTGAACATTTGATTCAGGATTCAGCTCTCCGCCGTTCCAGTAGCGCTTAACGCTCTCAACACGCTTTTTCGCCTCTTCACCACGTTCCAGTATCAGCGGCTTATATCCGTTTTCAGCAAGCACCAGTCCGCAGAACATGCCAGCTGGTCCGAAGCCTGCAATTACAATTCTTCCATCGGCATGAATGCTGGACATTTCCGGGGAAAACGTATTTTTGTGAATGTATCTGACATCACTGTGCTTAAAGTTTTTTTCCTTTTCCGGATCGGAAAGCTCAGCATAGACTGAATGTACAAAGTGTATATCATTTCTTTTGCGTGCGTCAAGAGAAGTTTTGTATATACCACTTCGCAGAATCTCTCTTTCATTGATCCCTGCTTTTTTCAATCCCCTTGAAACAACTGATTCCTGAGACTCATCGATCTCTCCCCGTATGCTGCTAATTATAAGTGGCATTTCTATCTCCTTTAATAATGTGCAAACAGTCGCTTCATTTATCACTCAGCATTAATCCTGAAAGCGACTCTATTGTAAGTGTCATAATATTCTTTCCGTTTACTTCCTCGCTTTTAACGGTCTTTCTGCTCTTTTTTACATCACCGCCAAATTCATCCCATCGACTGTGAAGAATAACCTTAAGCGCACAGCTTTTTTCCGTATCAAAGCTTATAGTTTGCTCAACTCCGGAAAAATTAAATGCACAAATAATACTATCATCACCAAACGAACGTCTATAAATGTATACACACTGTTCCTTCGCATCCACAACAAGCCACTTAAAGTTTTTCATATCATATTCGCCGGAATATAAAGCCGGTCTTTTACAGTAAATCTCCTCAAGCTTTATCATGTATTTATGAAAGGCATCATGCAGAGGATAATGTAAAATATCCCAGTCCTGTTCACAAGTTTCATCCCACTCCCTGAACTGTGCAATTTCACCGCCCATAAAATTAAGCTTCTTTCCCGGATGAGTGTACATATACATATAGAATGCACGGCACTGCAAAAATTTTTCATCATAATCTCCATACATTTTCTGTATAATCGTCGCTTTTCCATGTACATTTTCATCATGCGACAACGGGAGGAGAAAAAGTTCATTGTAAAAATACGCCATAGAAAATGTAAGCTTGTGATAGTGATTATGCCTTTCCCACGGGGCTGTCCTGAAATAATCAAGCGTATCATTCATCCAGCCAAGGTCCCATTTATAGTCAAATCCAAGTCCGTCATACTCGACCGGCGCTGTTATTTTAGGAAAGGCTGTTGAATCCTCTGCAATAAGCATCGCAGACGGATGACGCTGCTGAAGCCCGTAGTTCATATTTTTAATAAAGTTAACAGTACTTTCATTTACACCTCTTGCCGGATCGCCCGCCCAGTAAATAGCACGACTTATTGCATCCATTCTTAAACCGTCAAAATGAAAAACATCAAGCCAGTAATTTGCAGCCGATTGAACAAAACTTCTTGTTTCACCCTTTGAATGGTTAAAATTACATGTCCCCCATTCACTAACACCAACATCTGACGGCGGATATTCGTAAAGACATGTACCGTCATACTTTTCAAGCGCATAGCCGTCTATTGCAAAATGAACAGGCACAAAATCCATTATAACGCCAATTCCGGCATTATGGCACTTATCAACAAGCTCTTTCAGCTGTGCTGCTGTGCCATAACGTGAAGTAGGACTGAAAAATCCTGTATTCTGATATCCCCATGAGCAGTCAGCAGGGTGCTCTGAAAGCGGCATGAATTCCAGATGAGTATAGTGATTTTCTTTTGCATATGGAATCAGAATATCCGCAAGCTCATTATAACTGTACCAGCCATTTTCATTGTTTTTGTTATTTCTCCACGAACCCAGATGAACCTCATAAATATTCATAGGCTGATTGTAATTTTTTGTACGCTTAGACATCCATGTTGTGTCTGTAAAGGTATACTTATCAAGATCAGTTATATATGATGCAAAATCAGGACGAAGCTCCATTCCAAAGCCAAACGGATCACAGTGTTCACGACGAAGTCCGTCTCCCGAGTATATTACAAATTTATACATATCTCCGAACGACGCATTTTCAGTATAGAATGTCCATACTCCGCCGTCCTTATGCATATTTTCCTCATTCCAGCCATTAAAGCTTCCGAAAACAGCTACATTTTTCGCATTCGGAGCATAGGTTCTGAAAACGAATCCGTTCCCCTCTTTGTGCACACCGAAAAAACGATAACATTCAAATGCGTTTCCACTGTAAAAATCATTTATATTCATAACTTCATCTCCATCAAAAGTTGTCATAACATTATTCACACTTCTATTTTACTGTATATTCTTTGAATTGTCAATAAAGTCGGATTTTTAATCAGGGTATTAATATGTAATGAAACAAAGTCAAACATTTAAGAACAAGGACAAAAAGAGCAATATTGAACCTTGTAAGTATAATATCACCATTAAATTTACATTTATTTTTCAAAGTTACACTACAGCAGAAGAAACCTTCTTCTTCTCTAAAACTCAATAATTGTTTCAATCGGTCCTTCATCATAAAATTGAA
>CAKSJL010000120.1 GCA_934463345.1 uncultured Oscillospiraceae bacterium
GGATAAGCCAGTCAAATTATGCATATACTACTGATTACCCGCTTTGCTGGGACAGTGTATGGCCGGCTGTAAATGCAATTTATGCAAACGAGTGGAACAGAGTTGCAGAAAATCTTGACAAGAATATAAACGGATATACAAATTCGCAAAATTACTTCTGTCGTAACGACTGGGGTTCTGCAAGATATAATACAGCGGCTCAGCTTGTCGGACTTGTTTATGACAAGTATAACAGTTCATCGTCATATTCATCCTGGGCAAAGGGACAGACGGATTATCTCATGGGCAATAACAATGCTGGCTACTGCTATATGGTTGGTTACAGTTCTGATTCTGTTACACAGCCGCATCACAGAGCAGCTTCCGGCTACAGCAATTTCCCGTCTGAAAACAAGGGAGTTCCGTTCGCTCATGTTCTTGTCGGCGCTCTTGTAGGCGGTCCGGACAGAAGCGGAAATTATTATGATGATGTTGACAAATATGAGTATACAGAGGTTGCAACTGACTATAATGCGGCATTTGTAGGCGCTCTCGCAGGTCTTTACCTGAAGTACGGCTCAGGTCAGTCACCTGATTCGTCAGTTCCTGGAGTTTCCGGCGGCTCAGGGCCTGTTATTGTTACAACAGCTCCTGTTACAACTATAGTAACAAATGCGCCTGTTACGAGCGTGACAACTGTCAAAACAACTACGTCAACAAGCGTAAAAACAACAACTACAACTGTTCCTAAGACTGATGTTACACCGTCTGAGGGTACAAAGGTTGTAAGTATTAACAAAACTCTGGATTATACAAGTGAGTCATACAAGCTTGTCAAAGTAGATCTGGCAGACCTTATTCCGGCAGGAGCAAAAGCAGAAAAGTTTATTGTAAAGGTTTCTGCAAATGGAAATATCGGCTCACCATCAGTTGGCTGCGGAATTTCTGTTACAAGCAATGCAAATTCATGGCTTGATCTTACAGGTACACAGAATATCTCAGGAAATACAGGTACATTTGAGTATAATGTAAAATCAATTCAGGATGATATACAGTCAGACGGTATTTTCCAGGTTGGCTATTGGTGGGGTGAACAGAGTCAGCTTACTGTAGATACAATTACATGTATTTATTCAACTGATTCACCGGTTGTTACAACAGCTCCAAAGACAAGCACAACAATCAAGACAACATCTACCTCTGCACCGGTACAAACAACAGCTGCTCCAACAACCTCCTCATCAGGAAGTGAAGATGTAAGTGTTCCTTCAATTCCTGCTACAAAGTATGGCGACGTAAATAGTGACGGAAGCATAACTATTGCAGACGTTGTAAGACTTAACATGTTCCTGTTAAACAGCAGCATTAACGGACTTTCTGATCAGGAAAAGGCAAATGCAGACTGCCTTCGTGACGGATATATCAATTCGTCAGACAGTGCGCTGCTTATGAACTATATTGCCATGATTGTCGATATATCACAGCTTGGAAAATAAATGAATTAATCAGATCTGCCTTTTCGTAATGAAAGGGCAGTTTCTGAAAATTATCGTCTGCTGCTAAAATCAGGGCAAATATGGCTTTTGTGCGCCATTGCCTTAAAAATAAAGCAGAATATCAGAAAATAATTGTTAATTCTGACTATTACAATGCCTTACGAAAATGTGGTATAATGATTTTAATAATCGTGTAGCTTAACCGCGTAAACCCAGATTTTCGGTTAGCTGCACGATTTTCTTTTTTTCGGAGGTAATGTAATGGAAAAACAAAAAGAAATTTCAGCGGACAAAATGGCAGTCATGCCCGTTGGGAAGCTAATGCTTTCGACCGGCATTCCGATGGTTTTGTCCATGGTACTTCAGGCTGTGTACAACATAGTTGACAGCGCCTTTGTCTCAAACATGAAGGAAAACGGTGAGGAAGCAATAAATGCTCTTACACTTGCGTTTCCGCTTCAGATGCTTATGGTTGCGTTTGCAATAGGAACAGGAGTCGGCGCAAATGCTCTTGTATCAAAGTGTCTTGGACAGAAAGATTTTCAGAAATCTTCAAAAGCGGCAGGGAACACTCTTTTTATGGCAGTAATTATTTATGTGGCATTTTTGCTTTTTGGCGTTTTCGGAACTGATGTTTACATATCGTCCCAGACATCGAACAGTCTGATTGCAGATATGGCAAAGGATTATCTGAGAATATGCTGTGTGGCTTCTTTCGGAATAGTGTTCTTTTCAGTTTATGAAAAGCTTTTGCAGTCGGCAGGACATTCACTTTATTCAACAATTGCCCAGATTACTGGAGCTTTGATAAATATAGTGTTGGATCCGATAATGATTTACGGTCTGCTTGGATGTCCGGCGATGGGCGTCAAGGGTGCTGCACTGGCAACTGTTATCGGACAAATAGCGTCATTTGCAGTTGCATTAATATTTCATTTCAGAGTTAACAGAAATATCGATAACTCATTGAGATATCTAAAGCCTTCTGCGGAAATTATAAGGGAAATCTATTCAATCGGATTTGCCGCTATAATTGCACAGGCGCTTATGTCGCTTATGACGTATGGACTGAATGTTGTTCTGGTAAGACTCGGCGAGCCTATGGTAACTGCATATGGCATATACTATAAGATACAGCAGTTTATACTATTTGCAGCGTTCGGTCTAAGAGATGCAATGACCCCTGTTATATCGTACAGCCATGGAATGGGCAGTAAAAGGAGGATACAGGACGGAATCAGGTATGGCATGATATTTACCCTTGCAGTAATGATTTTTGGAACACTTGCATCGGAGATATTTGCAAACCCGTTGACTTCGCTTTTCAGCCTTTCAGGAGAAACACAGAAGCTTTGCCTTAGTGCAATAAGGATAATTTCTTTAAGCTATGTGTTCGCCGGAATAAATATAGCCTGTCAGGGTGTATTTCAGGCGCTGTGAGGCGGACTTCAGTCGCTTGTTGTATCCCTTGGACGTCAGCTTGTATTTGTTTTTCCGCTTGTTTTCCTGTTTGCAGGGATTGCCGGAAAGTCAGCTGATATGAACTGGCTGGTCTGGGTGTCATTTCCGATAGCAGAACTTATTACAGCAGCTGTTGGTATGATTCTGCTGAAAAGGATGTGCGCAGGGGTATATCGCTGCATGTAATATGAGGCAACACTGCACAAAGTGCGTCTGACGGCTTTGCACAGCATCTACCGCACAATTTTTGTGTGATATTGCCTTAAACATTTAATATATCGAATCTGTCTGTAAAAACGGACAGTAATGAAAGGATGGATGCATATGAGTATCAATGTAATTACAATCAGTCGTGAATACGGAAGCGGCGGAAGATTTATCGGAAAAACAGTTGCAGAAAAGCTTGGCTGGAAATTTCTTGACAGAGAAATAATTGAAACGGCTGCAAAGGAAAGCGGTCTTTCTGAAAAATTTATCGAGCAGAGCGGAGAATATGCGTCTGCAACGACCAGTCTGCTTTTCAATCTTGCAATCGGAAGTACTCCTAACGGTGGAATGATGTCACTCTACAGCGAAGTTTTTAACATTCAGAGGAAAATAATATGTGAAGCCGCTGATGCCGGAAACTGCGTAATAGTCGGAAGGTGTGCAGACTATATACTTCGTGAGTGTGAAAACTGTATGAATGTTTTTATTCACTCATCATTTGAGAAGAGAGCGCAGAGAATAACCGAGGTTTATGGCGACAAGACAAAATCGCCCGAAAAGCGTCTCAAGGAGATGGACAAGAAAAGACGTGTTTACTGTCAGAATTTTACTGGTCATGACTGGGGAAGTACGCATAATTATCATCTATGTATAGACAGCGGATTTTATGGCATAGAAAAAAGCGCTGAGATTATCGTAAATGCAGTTAAATAAGTGCTTGACGATTATTCAGCAGTGGGGACGCTTTACAAGAAAGGCGTCCCTCTATTATTTTCTGTACATTTATTGAATATAAGAACCTGTCTTTACAAGCGTATGCACACATCTTTCCAGCAAATTTTTTCATATACTGCGTTAAAAATGCTTGCCATACACAAGTATGCCTGCGCATTTTTGCCTTGTCTGCGTAAAAATTGTGCTTGG
>CAKSJL010000121.1 GCA_934463345.1 uncultured Oscillospiraceae bacterium
GCGAAAACACTTTTGTCATAAGTTGAAAATATCAAAGGCATAAAAAATCTTAAGAAATAAGAAAATTTCTGAGATAAGTATGCCACATTAAAAAGTTTATAATGCAGACATTCATATAATATTTTGTTTCTCAAGAGTTTACCTCTCTTTTTATGTAAAATTTATCTGATATGTCTGCATTGTAATATAAAAAGAAAAAAGCATATTTATTTTATTTGAGGAGGAATTTATATGAAAAGAATCACAAAAATTCTGTCAGCTTTTATTGCTGCGGCAATGCTCTGTACTTTCTCTTTAAGCTGTGTATCAGCGCAAGGGATTACAGTTTACGAAGAAACCAGCACGGCATCTGATGTGGAGGAAATGGGAACGCTTTATATCAGAAAGGGTGGATATAAGGTTATTCAGAAATTATTTAATGTGGTGAATATTGTTTCTGAAAATGAAGATGTTGCAAAAATTGAGAAATACGCTTACATAGGCGATATGTATCAGGTAAGAGCTGTTGAAACAGGTGTTACAAGGGTTACATATAGTGAATATGGCGAAAGTAAAATTCATGCATGGAATATTGTTGTTGAAGAATACCCTGAAACATACGAGTTTTCCAAATCTGAAGTGGAAATAAATGTGGGCAGCTCTTACAAAATAAATATTATTGATCCTTATGACGAAAGTAACAATAACTTGCCGAAAGGTGGTTGGATCTATAACAACGATGCTGTGTGGAAATCTGACAATGAGGATGTTGTGAGCGTAGAGCTTGGCGAGCTTTATGCAAAGTCTGAGGGTACGGCAACAATAACTGCTACAATGCTTAACGGAGTAACCCTTGAGTGTAAAGTTACTGTTAATCCTTATGAATATAATAGTGGAGACGTTGACATGAACAAGAAAATTGATCTTTATGATGCAATTATGATTGCCAAGTTCCTTATCAATAAGGTAGATCTTAGCGAAGAACAGCTTAGCCTTGCGGATTATAATCAGGATGGTAAAGTTGACCTTTATGATGCAATTGAAATTTGTAAAGGTTTAATGCCAAGGTGATTTGATTTCTTGTTAATATAAATCGTGACGGCAAGACTGACATCTATGACGTAATTGAGATTGCGAAAGCTATCATGTAAAATCCATTTTCTTTTCAGACATAAGAACCTCATCCCTCTGTAATTGCAGGGGGATGAGGTTTTTGTAACCTATTTGACTTAAAGAGTGATTTTTAGTTGTCACTTTTGCTCTATAAACTGGAATTCATAAGCCTAAATATTTTTTATAACTGTATTGTTCATTTTCAATATCAAATATTTCAATGTATGGAATACTGTCACTATATATCCAGCGTTCAACGAATAGTGGTTTCACAACAAATAGTCGTTCATTCTTTAATGATGAATAAGCATCAAATGAACCTTTAAAACATTTTTGAAATATGTTGCAGAAAAGATTATTATCCAACGGATGACATTTTTCTTCGCA
Organism: uncultured Oscillospiraceae bacterium; assembly: GCA_934463345.1. Lineage (GTDB taxonomy): Bacteria > Bacillota > Clostridia > Oscillospirales > Ruminococcaceae > Porcipelethomonas. Next base: position 1,480 of record CAKSJL010000121.1, read on the forward strand.
TACGCCTTCAATTTGAATATTATCTATACACAAAGCAACATTTTTATTAAATTTAAGTTGATGATATTTTTTCATAGTAACATCTGTCTGAAAATAGAATTGACCATTAATTTGAATAATGCTCATCATTCTTGATGATACTTTATTATCTTTAGAGGTTGAAAGAACCATTTTTCTTCCTTGCCCAAATTCTGAAAGAAAAGCGTTGTATTTATCATTGAAAAAATTCACATTATCACTCCAGATTTCAATTTTTAAGGCAAATGCCCCACATTTATTTCTTCAACAGCAAAAGTATTGCTTTTGTTCTAAAACATGGTATCTTTTTTTCTGTATCTGAGCCGTTTTTTAATCCAGTTGTAAACATTAGCTTTGTTGAAATCAAATACCTTTCCAACGCCCTTGACGCTTGCACTTGCATAATATGTGTCTTTATTGCTCGTTGTCTGATTTCTTCAGAATATTCTCGTGTGTAGTATTTTTTTCAGTGTGTTCCCGAACGATTTTTTCCCTGCGTTTACTCGGTGTTCCGTTTTACCACAGAGCGGACACTTGTGTCCTGCTACTTCTTTCGCTTTTCTTATACTTTATTATACTACATTATGCGCTATTTGTCCACACTTTTCGCAAAAAAATAATTGACATGTCATAGTATGTGTGGTATAATATTTAAGTTGTTGTAATTCAATAAATATGCGGGTGTGGTGAAATTGGCAGACACGTTAGATTTAGGTTCTAATGCCGTAAGGTGTGCAGGTTCAAGTCCTGTCACCCGTACCAGATTTTAATAGCTTGCAAACCCTTGATATGACTGGGCTTGCAGGCTTTTCTTTATGCTTTATACGCTTATGTATTGTCCCTCTCACATCAGCAGACTTGCTGTGTATTGTCAACCCAAAGCAGTACAAAAATTATTTAGCTAGGTTTAATTTTTTTAACTGTACAGGAGGATGGTTCCCAAGAGGGGCATGGATACGGATGTTATTAAACCAGTGCACATAAGATTCAAGTTTAAATTCACTAGGAAGATCAAATAAAAATATGGAAAATGAACTTGCTAAAATTACTTTAAGTCAGCTAGTAAAGGAAACAAAAGAAAAAATCCAATTATACAAATAATTATATGATTCGCACTTGCTTCGGAATCTGGTAATTTGACTTATCCGGATGTAAATGATGGTAGCAAAATAAAAACATTTTATCCTAATGGAGAATAATCAATAATGAAGAAAAAGAAAAAAATATTAATTACAATTATTTTCATCCCTATAATTTTAGCGTTTATTCCAATAAAATTCACACATAATAGTCCGAATGAAATAAAAGAATTTTATATTGTAACTTGTGTGTCTGAGGGATCAACAGACAATGGGGTTTGGATCATTTCAGAAAGTAATAAAGAAAATAAAAAAGAAAATTGGGAAAATGGAATAGGTATCGTTTTAAATGGTAAAAATCCTAAGGATACTTTGTCGTATGATATATGCAATAATTATACGCAATTTATAATGTACGGCAATTTGACCAAAGATTTTTACGAATCATATGGAAAAGAAGTCTATATTTTAAATTGCTATGAATGGCAGATTCACAATGAGGTAAAAAGAGGAAAATGCTCATTTAGAATTCCATATAAGCATTTTATAACAATATATGACTTGAATTGGTTTGACTTTTTACTGTCTGATAAAGGATATTAATAACTATTTAATTAACGCATGAAAATCACTATGTTATTAAACAGTATTTATCTCAAAAATTTCAATAAAGTAAAAAAGCTGAACAATACATATTTGATACTTTTATGAATAAAACCGGAAATATTCATGAACCAGGTAAGAGGGAATTAACACGAGATTAGAGGGTATAATTATGCATATAAAAAGAACAAAATTATTTGCTATTATATTACTTTGTATAGTAATATTTTTTTTGTTGATTCTGTGTTATGGAGATACATTGTTTCGTGTATTTAAAAAGAAAGAAAATTTAAATTATAACGATATTACTCATATTGACTTTATACCTGAACATTCTATGGATGTTGGCGTAATTCACATAGAAAATAAAGATGATATTGAACAAATAATAAATTACTTAAATTCACTAGATTTAATAAAACAAAAAATAAAATATAATATTAAAAGTACCAATGAATTGAATGAAATCGGACATTTTATAATTAAACTTTACGGTGCTTCGTCTGATGACATTGTTTTTACAACCGAATATCTTACGATTTACCGCAATGGAGATGATTGGGAGAATATAAGCTATTACATATTAAATTCTGGTTATAACTCAGAAGATAAAACGAGTAATTTCTATAATTTTTAAAAAAATATATAGAAGAATAACAGCAATCATATTAGAATGAACAAAACAAGTTTAAATCTTGATTGCTCAATCATACTCTCCCAAGCACCGAGTTTCTTGACAAAGTAGTCAAAATTCTGTGCTTGAATAAAGCGGAAACAGGAGTAATGTATGTGATCTGTATGCAGAGGTAAACGAACAGATAAGTCCTGATATTGCTGAGTACACTGT
>CAKSJL010000122.1 GCA_934463345.1 uncultured Oscillospiraceae bacterium
CAGTAAAGGATATAAGATTATCCCTTGATAAGATTGCTGAAACTCAGGAGCAGATAAGGAAAATAAAAACAAGAAGCTGCTGTCCTGAATGTGGAACGCCATTCAAGCCGGACGCCGTTTTTTGTTCAAAGTGCGGTTATAAGCTTAAAAATGATATTCCGGATGTTTCAGCTGAAAAGTGCAGAAATTGTGGAAATGTACTCGAAAGCGGAGCATTGTTCTGTGACAGCTGTGGTGAAAGGGTTGAACAGCAGGCTGATGAGCCGGAAAAAACAGCAGCTGAAATGCTTTTGTCGGATGATAAAGTTTCAGATAATGTAACAATGTCTGAACCGACTGTTGCGGAATCAATGGAGTCCTGTGAAATTAAGGAGAGTACAGAGGCTGTTGGTGTATTAAAGAAATGTCCGTCATGCGGTACAGTTGCAGATGATCCTGATGCGGCATTCTGTAATAACTGTGGCGAAAAACTGTAATATATTGTCACACAAATAACAGCTTTCGTCTATAACACATATAAGAATGCATTTTATGAGGTAAAAGTATAAATTAAGTTAACATTTTCTTATTGAAATTTTAATCGTTCCATGATATAATAAATTTATTGGCGAAGTGTATTTTCGTCTGCTGACTTGCTTTAAGAAAGGAAATAAACATATGAAAATGACGCTTAAAAAGACTCTCGCACTCCTTTCATCGGTGCTTACTGCCGGTACGCTTGTTTTATCTTCACTTCCTGCGTCTGCGGCAGAGCTGAGAAACGGGGATGCGAACGGTGACGGAAAGGTCAACATATACGATGCTATTGAGATAAGCAAGCATGTTATGAAAAAGACTCAGCTGACAGGTACAAACCTTAAACAGGCTGATTATAATAAAGACGGAAATGTTAACATTTATGATGCAGTGTTTATTTCGAGGCTTATACTTTGTGAAAAAAACATTAATGAGGTTGTTGGTCTGATAAATTTAAAGCGTATTACAAGCGGAAAGCAGGCTCTTGTTATTGATCAGAATATTGTTGACGCTTCTATGAAAAGGGCCTCAGAGCTTCCGAAAAAGTTTTCAGGAGATTATCGCCCTGACAAATCAAGGTTTGAAACAATTTTTGCTGAGTATGATGTGGAATATCAGGTATGTGCAAACTGTGTTGCTGCTGTTCCGGCAACTCCGAAGGAATTGTTTGATGAAATGATGAAAAGAAGCGATATAAAGGAAAGACTTCTTAATTCGGACTATACAAAAATTGGAGTTGGTTATTGCGGCTGTAATGACCAGTATAAAAATTACTGGGCAATACTGCTTGTATAATATTCAGAACCTGTCTTCACAAGCGTATGCGCACGTCTTTCCAGCAAATTTTTTGCATACTGCATTAAAATTGTGCTTGGAAATCCGCACACATATCTTGTGAAGACGGGTTCTCAGATCCAGATATTATAAAAGTTCCTGTAAAGAAACGAACTTTGCAGGAACTTTTATTTTTATACAATTTTGCGGCATTCGATATAGTATCTTTTATCCTGTGCATGCCCCATTGAAAATGTTTTTCTCGGAAGCGCACCGTCCTTAATTACAGTAGGGAATAAATCGGATTTATCCATATCAGGAAGAATAAAGCCTATAGAATTTTCTGTCTCCGAAACAAGCTTTTTCAGCGTAGACTCACCATGAATATAGTCGATTTTAGCTTGGTTTTCTTTTACAAATTCGTCAAGGAAATTTTGAAGAGAACCAACTGAAAGATTTGAGGATTTATTGTGAATGTAGATCCTTTTTTTAGTGTTTCCGGTTACATATATAAATGACTGGTCTGATTTTTCATTAGAAAGTCCCAGCTTTTCTGTCATTTCTCTGATAAGCTTTTCTGTATTGACATTGCTTACTATTCTGTGTATTGCCTCAAAATCAAGTGCAGGACTATGAAGATTCACAAGCTCAACAAGCGCATATCTTGCCGGATGGTTGCTCCAGTCTTTAGACGGATCAGATTTTTTCAGATTCTCATAAAAAGCCTTAGCTGTTGCAAGTGAATGATTGCCATCACCCATTGCATAAATCAGGACGTTATCGGTATGATATTTTTCCCTGAACTTTTCAGTATTTCCAAGTTCATCGAGCGCTGACTGGAATTTTTCTGTCATATTCCTGTCCATAAGCCAGCCCCCGATATGTCCGCCCTGACAGTTAAGTTCAAAATTATAAAGCTCCTTCATGCTGTTTTTCAGCTCTGCAAACTGCTCAATAGCGTTTTGCTTCTCGTCATCAATAAGAATCATTATATGCGGAAGTTCAAGTACAGCGCCTTCTCTTACCTTTATTCTCGGAGGAATTCTTTCAATAACAGTTGCCTCAGTTGCTCTTACCTGAGATGTACTGCCCTTTGAAAAGTCATATTCTTCAAGATCTATTTTTCCGATTATTCCGCTTCGCAAAACGCCATTGCTCTGTATTCTTTCAACGTAAACCATAGTGTCAGGATATTCGTTGAATACGCCTGATTTCATATAAGACTCCATTGCTGAGTGTATTTTGTCAATCCTTTCCGACACATCACTGTCCTCAAGATATACTTCCGGAAGAATAAGGTTAAGAGTTGAATTTTCATTGCCGATATAATTTTTAAGATTTTTCCAGTATTCCGGTTCGCTTGTATATTGGTCACAGGCAATAACTGCCCATTTATTCATATTTGTATTTTGCGGAATAAGAATATCCGCCGGTTTAAAAGCTGTTGACATATTATTTATCACTCCGGTTAATTTAGTTGTTTCTTAAATTATAACATTGTGATTTTATAATGTCAAGCTGTAGTCAGGAGCTGTATCTGCAAAGCCAGCTTATTAGAACAGATTTTCGAACGTACTGTTGCTGATCATAACCGCTTTACGTTCTGAGTCAGACGCTTCCAAAAGTTCTTTTTCCTTAAATCCGAAAATGCCAGCAACTATAGACTTGGGAAATATGTGAATTGCTATGTTATATTTTGTAGCAGTGTCATTGTAAAATTGACGTGCCATAACAACCTTGTTTTCTGTTTCTGAAAACTCTTCCTGAAGCTTTAGAAAGTTTGTGTTTGTTTTAAGCTCCGGATAATTTTCTGCCGTTGCAAAAATGTGTGTGCAGATACGGCTTAGCTTTGTATCAGCCGCAATCGCATCCTTTGTGTTTGAAGGATTAATCATGCTGCTTCTCAGCTTTGCCACATCAGTAAGCGTTGTTTTTTCAAATTTTGCATAGCCTTTTACAGTTTCAATAAGATTAGGTATAAGCTCAGCTCGCCGTTTCAGCTGAACGTCGATCTGTGCCGACTGGTTATCTGTTCTGCTGCGCAGTGTTACCAGTTCATTGTATATAACAATGACTGCCACAGTAATGAATATCAATAAAAAGGCTGAAATAATTATAATCAACATACGAAATCACTCCTCATTTTTGAAATCTCATTAACTATTTCTTCATTTTCTTCCAGAACGACAGCATAAACTAAATAATCCTCCCATAAAATAACTTGTCGTTTATCAGCCATACTCAAGTTAGAGTAGTCATGAATAAAGTTTTTTATGCCGTATATGCATTCCGCCATGTAATTTCCGTAGTCAGTACGTCTGAATTTTTTTGCATTCTTATTAATAATTGAACTGACATGAAATGCCGAAAATATAAATTCAATCATGAACATCAGCGCCAAAAAAAGTGCCATAACCTCTGTAAATTCAAATATTGCTCCGGTTTCTGAAAATATAATTTCAAACTGAGTTCCGATTCCTGAGCCGTCAGGAACAGAACTGCATAAATCCATGAACTTGTATAATCTCGGCAGAGCATTGATGCCCCAGATAAACCATATTACTGGAAAGAGAAGCACAAGGCAACCTTTGTTTGAACCTTTTCTTTTGCTTTTTTCCGGATCAGGTTTATATACAATAATAAATATTGCGAATATAAACAATGCTGTTCCTATCAGTGCACTCGACATCAGCTGTGGAGTAAGTATTTCTTCTATGGTTTGTCCCGGTTGTAC
>CAKSJL010000123.1 GCA_934463345.1 uncultured Oscillospiraceae bacterium
ATCATGGACGCTCAAATGGGTACACTTTTATGGAAACAGCATGAACGAAATATACCGCAAATTCATATATCTGGGCGGAAAGCCATGCTTTAAAAGCGAAAACTTTGCAGAATATGACAGACTACTTGACGACATTTATATAATTGCCTCATCTGACAGCAGAACCAGAGATATGAAAATATATGAAAAACTTGTATCCCTGCTGTGCAGCATAATGGATGACAGCGTTTCTGAAAAGAATATTAACGAAAAAAACTCTGGTTTTAAAAACCTTGATCCGATAAAAAAATACATTGACATGCATTATAATGAAAAAATAACACTTGATATGCTTGCTGAAAACTTTTTTATAAACAAGTTTTACCTGACAAGACTTTTCAAAAAGCAGTATGGAATGTCAGTTGTAAACTACATCACCTATATAAGGATAACCCACGCAAAACAGCTTCTTAAATTCACAGATCTTTCGGTCGAATATGTGGGCGAAGAATGTGGTTTTAATGATTCAAATTATTTTGCAAGAACTTTTAAAAAGGTTGAGGGCGTAACTCCTGCACAGTTCAGGAAGATGTGGTAACAGGTTTTTAAATGACGGAAAAATATTTTTCAGAACTTTAAAAAAGCTATTGACATAGTGCGTACTATGTCGTATAATACAGTCAAGGCAACACTGTACAGGATGAACAGCATTGTCTTAACAGAAAAAAACAGAACAAAACCAATAAATTCTCATAGGAAAGCTTCTTATAAAAATATGGAGGACGGACAAAATGACAAAAAAGAAAAAAATTATTATCTCCGCAGCAGCCATTGCTGCCGCAGCTGTAATAACAGCAGGAAGCATATTTATCTGGAAAAGCAAAAGCGACAAATTCAAGGATTCCGGAAAGGTGTATGTCAGCGCAATTAAGGACATAAACACCGCTTCAACACTTTCGCTCAACGGCGCATGCTTTTCGGGTGTTATCGAGTCCCAGAAAAGCTATGATGTAAAATATGACTCCACAAAAAAGATAAAGGAAATACTTGTGAAAGAAGGCGATTCTGTCGCTGAGGGAGCCGAACTTTTCAGCTATGATACAGAATCAATGAAGCTGGAACAGGAACAGGCTGAGCTTGAAATTGAAAGAATGAACAATGAAATCTCATCAATGCAGAAACAGATCTCACAGCTTGAAACTGAAAAGAAAAATGTTTCAAAGGATGAACAGTATTCCTACACAGCTCAGATTCAGTCACTACAGACAGATATAGAAAAAACTCAGTACGATATAAAGGTAAAAAACACCGAGATAGACAAGATCAAGAATTCTATAAACAATTCGACAGTCAAATCCGAAGTAAGCGGAACTGTTGCAAAAATAAACAGTATTTCGGATTCTGAAAGCCAGGACAACAGTTACAACATGTATGGCGGTCAGGAGAGTGCAGATGTCATAATGACCATTACAGAAAGCGGAAATTTCAGAGTTAAGGGAAAGGTAAATGAACAGAACATGAGGCTCCTGTCAGAGGGTACACCTGTCATTGTGCATTCACGAACAGACGATTCCATTACATGGAATGGAACAATTTCGGAGATCTCATCTGAACCATCTGCTGACAACAGCGGTGTTTCCTATGGCGGAGACAGCAGCGACGATCTCAGCACCTCCTCCAATTATAATTTCTATGTTACACCGGAATCAACTGACGGTCTGAAACTCGGTCAGCATGTTATAATTGAACCGGATATGGGACAGTCAGATGCCATAGAGAAAACCGGAATATGGCTTTACTCAGACTATATTGTAACTGATTCAGATGGAAAGAGCTATGTATGGGCAGCGGACAAAAAGGACAGGCTTGAAAAACGTTATGTTGAAACCGGTCAGACTGACGATACCTTTGGCGATGTGGAAATTACAGACGGTCTCAACGAGTCCGACTGCATTGCTTATCCGTCAGACAGCTATGAGGAAGGCATGCATACAACAACAAACGCCGATGACGCTGACTTTGAGGAAAGCAATAACGATGATGTAGTTGACGATGGTATGGTTGATGACGGCATGATTGACGATGATATGGTTGATGACGGTATGGTTGACGATGATATGGTTGATGACGGCATGGTTGATGATGACATGGTTGACGATGGCATGGTTGACGATGGCTTGGTTGATGAAAACATGGTCGGAGACGATTCAGCAGACAGTGAAGCTGACGGCAATTCAGGAGGAATTCTTGATGGATTCCTTGGAAAAAGCGCTGAATAGGCAGGTGAATGCAATGGTTCTTGAATTACGGGAAATATATAAGGATTACATGCAGGGCAAGGAAGCTGTTCCAGTTCTCCGGGATATAAACTTATGCGTTGATGAGGGAGAATATCTTGCCATTATGGGACCATCAGGTTCAGGTAAATCTACCCTTATGAATATTATCGGCTGCCTTGACAGACAGACCTCAGGAATGTTTATTTTTGACGATACTAACATTTCATCGTGCAGGGACAAGGAACTTTCAGAAATAAGAAACAAAAAGATCGGATTTGTTTTTCAGAACTTCAATCTTCTACCACGACAGTCCGCACTGGAAAACGTTGAGCTTCCTCTGCTATATGCAGGTGTAAATAAAAAGGAACGCCGTGAGATGGCTAAGTCCGCACTTATAAAGGTTGGTCTGGAGGAAAGAATGAATTTCCGTCCGACTCAGCTTTCCGGCGGACAAAAGCAGAGGGTTGCAATTGCAAGAGCTATGGTAAACAGTCCAAGGCTTCTGCTTGCTGATGAGCCGACAGGTGCTCTTGATACAAAATCAGGCGAACAGGTAATGGAGCTTTTCAAGGAGCTGAATGACGAGGGCGTTACAATTGTTATGATAACCCATGAAAAAGAAATTGCCGATCATGCAAAGAGAATAATGTTTATTCGTGACGGAGAGCTTACAGACAACGGAGGTGACGGACAGTGAAAAAGGCGATTATAATAATCACCTCTGCCGCTGTCGCAGTAGGCGGAGTATTCGGAGCATATCAGCTCAATGAACGCCGGAAAACAAATAAAGCGGTCGCAAAGGTAACCCCCGTCTCGCTTATGGCAGATTCTTACCATGGCAGCGACCTGGAGCTTAACGGAATGATTTCCTCTGGAAACGTTCAGAACATAATGCCGGACAATCAGAAACTTGTTGAAAAAGTTCTGGTAAAAGAGGGTGATACCGTTAAAAAAGGCGATCCCATTTTAAAGTATGACATAACGGCGCTTGAACTGGATTTAAAGACAAAGGAAAATGCAGTTGCAGTTGCGGAATCAAATATAAAAACAGCCAATAAAGAGCTGAAAAAGCTGAAAAACCTTAAACCATCAGAGGCTATGCCGGAACCGCCTGCACCGACCGAACCTCCGACCGAGCCTCCTACAGAACCTCCTGAACCAACAAATCCAGCGGTTCAAATAAAGGATGTTATAGGAAGTACAGCTGATTCGGTTTCTGGCAGCGGCACAGATACAGACCCGCTTATGTTTAACTGCAATGCTCAGACAGTTATCAGGGCTGATCTGTTTACATCGCTGAAATCAAACGGAAGCTTTGCAGTTTTTACAGTTTACAGTGATGATTTTTCAAAGCTTTATCAGTGGCAGGTTTCCGGAGCAGAAATAAAGGACGAACAGCTTGCTGACAAAACAGCTGGTGAAAATGTTACTGTCAGTGCAGACGGAAATATAACTGTTAAATGGTCTGAAAACATGTTCGGAAGCTATACTATGCTGAAGGCTGAAGAAAATAACTATGATGATGTGTCCGTTGACTATGACGACACACCAGAACCGGTATATGATGACACGTCTGATGAGGATTTCTACAATTCTCTTCCAAGGAATTATCCGGAAGACTACGAATATTCAAGAGCAGAACTTGCTAACATGATATCTGAAAAGGAAACTGAGATCCAGAAGCTGGAGATAGACAAAAAATCTGCTGACCTTGAATATAAAATTGCACAGGAACAAAAAGAAAGCGGAAGCATTACAGC
>CAKSJL010000124.1 GCA_934463345.1 uncultured Oscillospiraceae bacterium
GTTATAGAGCGTGCAACACTGAGAGATGGTGAAAGTTATGTTTCATCTGATCCGACAGATGAAAATAGCCAGAATGGAAATGTAATTAACAGCCGTCCGGCTTCAGCATATAAGCTTTTTAAGCCTGATACACTGCCTGATCCAAAGGATATGGGTAATGCATATATAGTCTACACCGTTCCTGAAATAATAATTCCATAAAAATCAGGCAGCCTTTCGACTGCCTGATACAAGTTTTATGTAAACATATTCAGCCACAGATCAACCAGACGGTTTCCCCATAGCGCTCCGACAAAAAGCCCCATTGAAAGATATGGTCCAAATGCGAATTTTGATTCGCCGCTAATTTTTTTCTGTATGAGTCCGCCGATCGCCGCCAGAATAATTCCTGAAAATGCTGCAACAACAATTGCTTTGTTGCCAATCAGAAAGCCGGAAACCAGCATCAGCAGAGTATCGCCAAGCTCAATTCCTCTTATTCGTTCGCCAGTATTCTTTTTAATTATTTCTGCCGAAATTTCGCCAATCATGAAAAATGGTACGCTTATCAAAAGAGCACCGGAAATTCTCTGTAAAATTGTCAGATTTTTTGTGAACAGTGCAGAAATGATGGCGAGAATGCCAATAAATATGAGCAGACTGAGGTTTATTTCTAAGGTATCAAAGTCGATGAACGCTATGGCGATTAATGCAGAAAAGAAAAAACAAAGTATTATTGAATTTACATTGAAATCCATGACAAGAAAGGTTATAATGTATATAAGAGCGTTTAATAGCTCAACAGCCGGATATCTGGCGGAAATTCTTTCACCGCAGTTTCGGCATCTGCCTTTCAGAAAAATCCAGCTGAACAACGGTATCAAGTCATAGGATTTTATTTTTTTACCGCATTTTACGCAGTGTGATGCCCCTTTTACAAGTGATTCATCCTGCGGCAGCCGGCAGATTACTACATTCAGGAAACTGCCTATACATAATCCTGTCAAAAGGACAATTGCATAGAATATAATATAAAAGCTTGTGTCTAAATTATCCAGACCTAAAAGTGTATCGGACATGATTTTTACCTCCGAAAAATTTATTATATTTCTATTTTAACATGTATTGATTGCAATTACAAGTTTATTTTATTCCCGGAGGCTATAAATGAAAAATCTCAGAATCGGTGATTATCTTGTTTCAAAAGGACTTTTAACAGAAGAACAGCTTGTAAAGGCGCTTCAGGTTCAAAAGGAATCCCAGGGAGCAAAGCGTTTTGGAGAAGTTATAATAGAGCTTGGAATGATTTCAGAGGTCAAATTTGCCCAGGCTTTGTCAAGTAAGTTAAAAATACCATTCGTTGATCTTTCAAATATGAAAATTGACGATGAAGCTGCAAGTAAGATTCCAGAAGCACTTGCAAAAAAACATACAGTTATAGGAATTAACATTCAGGGCAGAAGGCTTACGGTTGCGACGGATGATCCGATAAACTTCAATATACTTGAAGATATCAAAATATCAACAGGTATGGATACTGTACCAGTCTTAGCCACTAAAACGGCTGTTAACAAAGCAATAGGAAAGGTTTATCAGAAGCAGAGAGTTGACAGCGTTATGGAGGATGTTTCTCAGCACAGTACTGAGGAACATGTTGACGATGCTGCAAAGGAACGTATTGAAAGCGCACCTATTGTAAAGCTTGCAACAACTATTGTTGAAAATGGTTTTCGTGCAGAAGCAACTGATATACATATTGAACCATTTAAAAAGTACACAAGAATTCGTGTTCGTGTAAATGGCGATCTTGTTGAGCTTATGAACGTTTCAAATGTTGTTCACAACTCTCTTGCGACACGTTTAAAGCTTGTCAGCGGCATGAACATAGCCGAAAAGCGTGTGCCGCAGGATGGACGATTTACACAGGTTGTTGACGGTGTAACCCTTGATGTGCGTGTTTCATCACTTCCGACAGTAAATGGAGAAAAAATTGTTATCCGTATTCTTTCAAACGGTTCAATTTCGCTCAGAAAAATAACTGACCTGGGAATGACAGAATATAACTATCAGATGTTTGAAAAAATGCTTAAATGTCCGCATGGCGTTATACTTGTAACTGGCCCTACAGGTTCTGGTAAAACCACAACTCTTTATGCCGCACTCGGAGAAATTGCCAAACCTAACGTAAACGTAATTACGGTTGAAGATCCTGTCGAAAAGAACATTGACGGAATAAACCAGGTTCAGGTTAATTCAAAGGCTGGTATGACTTTTGCTGCGGCTCTGCGCTCAATACTTCGTCAGGATCCGGATATTGTAATGATCGGTGAAATGCGTGATACGGAGACAGCAGAAATCGGTATCAGAGCCGCTATCACCGGACACCTTGTGCTTTCCACACTTCACACAAACGATGCTGCATCGACTATAACACGTCTTGTTGATATGGGTGTGCCGTCATATATGGTTGCATCATCACTTATTGGCGTTGTTGCACAGCGACTTGTCAAGGTTCTCTGTCCAAAGTGCAAGAAGGCGAGAATGTCGACTGATGAAGAGAACGAGCTTATGGGGATCGATCATTCTATTGAAATATACGAAGCCTGCGGTTGTCCGCACTGCAACAACACCGGATATAAGGGCAGAACTGCCATTCATGAAATAATTCACTGTACAAACGACATTTCAGAGCTGATTGTAAACGGTGCAAATAAGGATCAGATAGAAAAAATGGCAAAAACACATGGAACAAAGCTTTTGAGAGATAATGTATCTGTGCTTGTTCAGCAGGGAAAGACTTCAACAGAAGAGCTTGTAAGAGTAACCTATGCAATTTGATTTTTATAGTGTATACAGGAGGTAAAAATGATAAACATTAACAAAATTCTTGATGAAGCAAGAGCGCTTGGCTGTTCTGACCTTCATTTCACAACGGAAATACCACCAGTTGTCAGGCTTCATGGTTCACTAAAGCAGATGTCTGGGTATCCGGTACTTACAAATGATGTCATAACAGATGTCATGAAGCAAATGACAAATGATGCACAGAAAGCGAGTATCGCCCAGAATATTGACACTGACTTTTCTTATGTAACAGAAAGCGGCTTTCGCCATAGAGTTAATGTATATTTCCAAAGAGGTAATCTTGCTATTGCAATACGTCTTTTAAGAAATGACATTCCGACTCTTGAAGACTTGAAACTTCCAAAAATTCTTTCAGAATTCTGCATGCGTCCGAGAGGTCTTATACTTGTAACTGGTCCTACAGGTTCTGGTAAATCAACAACCCTTGCCGGTATGATAGATTATGTAAATGTACACAGAAGCGCTCATATTATAACCGTTGAAGACCCTATCGAGTATATGCATGAACACAAATGCTGTATGGTGAACCAGCGTGAGGTCGGAATGGATGTGCCTGATTTTGCCGCAGCCCTCAGAGCTGCCCTTCGTGAGGATCCGGACGTTATCCTTGTGGGAGAAATGCGTGACTTTGAGACGATTTCCGCCGCAGTAACTGCCGCAGAAACAGGTCACCTTGTATTTTCAACGCTTCATACAACAAGTGCCTCAGATACCATTAACCGTATCATTGACGTTTATCCGGAGCATCAGCAGCAGCAGATCAGAGCTCAGCTTGCAAATGTGCTTGTGGCAGTTATTTCCCAGACACTTATTCCGACAGCAGATGGAAAGGGAAGAATTGCCGCACAGGAGATCCTTAATGTTACTGACGCATGCTCAGCTATGATAAGGGACAACAAGGTTCATCTTATCCAGTCGGCTATACAGACAGGTAAACAGAGCGGACTGCAGACGCTTGACCAGGAACTCGCAAGACTCACGAAAAGCCGCATTATCGATGAAGAGCATGCTCTTGAAAAATGTCACGATAAACAGGAATACTATCGTTTTCTTAATGC
>CAKSJL010000125.1 GCA_934463345.1 uncultured Oscillospiraceae bacterium
ACGCTGTAGCAAATGCGGGCAGACTTATGAAGGAAGGACGTGCAAACGCTGTAAAGCTTGAGGGCGGAACAGAATTTGCACCGCATATAAAGGCTATAACTGATGCATCAATACCAGTCGTTGCCCATATCGGTATGACGCCGCAGTCTGTGAACATGTTCGGAGGATTTAAGGTTCAGGGAAAAAGCAGGGAGGCGGCTGCTAAGATAATTGCTGACGCAAGAGCAGTTGAAAAAGCCGGAGCATGCGCAGTTGTTATGGAATGCGTACCGGATAAATTGGCTGAGTATATAACAAATATACTGAGTATCCCGACAATTGGCATCGGCGCAGGAAAAGGTTGTGATGGTCAGGTACTGGTTTATCAGGACATGCTCGGAATGTTTTCAGATTTCACGCCTAAATTTGCAAAGAAATTCGGAAATGTCGGAGAAGCTATGAAAGAAGCGTTTAAGGCGTTTATTTCAGAAACAAAATCCGGAGTTTTCCCATCGGCGGAAAACAGCTTTGCAATGAAGGACGACATAGATTTTGAACAGCTTGAAAGGGAATATGAAAAATGAAGGTAGTTAAGACAATAAAGGAAGTCAGGGAAACAGTCGGCGAATGGAGAAAACAGGGGTTGTCAGTCGGACTTGTCCCAACTATGGGTTTTCTGCATGAGGGACATCAGAGTCTTATAAAAAAATCAGGTGAAAATGACAGAACTGTTGTAAGCGTTTTTGTAAATCCTATTCAGTTCGGACCAAATGAGGACTTTGCAGCATATCCGAGGGATCTTGAAAGAGATACACTCAGATGCGAACAAGCCGGAGCAGATCTTATATTTGCTCCGGAAGCGTCTGAAATGTATGCATCAGATTTTTCAAGTTTTGTTGACATGACAGGTCCGACAGACGAACTTTGCGGTTTAAGGCGTCCGGGACATTTCAGAGGCGTATGCACAGTTGTAAGCAAGCTTTTTAACATTGTAAAGCCGGACAGGGCATATTTCGGACAAAAGGACGCCCAGCAGCTTGCAGTTATCAGGAGAATGACAAGAGATTTGAGCTTTGATATTGAAATAGTCGGATGCCCGATAGTAAGGGAAGAGGACGGTCTTGCAAAAAGCTCCAGAAACACTTATCTTTCTGATGAGGAAAGGAAAGCTGCCGTTGTAATTTCAAGGTCGCTCAAAGTCGGCAGAGAAATGATAGAAAACGGCGAAAACAGCGCTTCAAAAGTAACCGGAGCAATTACAGAGCTTATTGAAAGCGAACCTTTGGCAAAAATAGATTATATAAAGGCTGTAAATGCTGATAGCATCGAACCTGTCGAAAATATCAGCGGAAGGGTTCTGATCGCTGCGGCAGTCTATATTGGCAAAACAAGACTTATTGATAACTTTATTGTTGAAAGGGACTGAAAAAAATGATTCTGACAATGCTAAAAAGCAAGATACACCGTGCATCAGTTACACAGGCAAATCTCAATTATGTCGGAAGCATCACCATAGACCGTAATATCATAAATGCAGCCGGTATACTTGAATACGAAAAGGTTCAGGTGGTTAACGTCAATAACGGAAGCCGCATTGAAACCTATGTTATAGCAGGAGAACCAGGCTCAGGAATCATATGCCTTAACGGAGCTGCCGCACGACATGCAGCTCCTGGAGATATTGTAATCATTATGGCATATGCACAGATGGATGAAAGCGAAGCTGCTGCACATAAGCCATGCGTTGTGCTCGTTGACGAAAAAAATGCTGTTACCGAGGTATTCAGCTACGAAAAACATGGTGAAATAAAATGATATTAGCGGCTGATATCGGAAACTCTACCGTTGGTATCGGACTGATTGACAATGGCAAAATAGTAATGTCGGAAAAGCTTATGACGGATGTTTCTGAAATTGAGATAAATTATCGTGAAGAAATTTCTCGTATTATAAAAAACCGCAGGATTGACAGAATTGACGGAGCAGTTATTTCATCTGTTGTGCCGCTTATGACAGGAATAATCAAAAATGCGATTTTTGTAGAATTTGGTGTAGAACCGCTTATTGTAAGCTGTGAAACTACATGCGGAATTACCATTGCAGCCGACGAACCGCAGAAGGTGGGAAGCGACAGGATTGCTGATGCCTGCGGAGCTGCCGCTGAATACGGAACACCGCTTATCATTATTGACATGGGAACAGCTACTACGGTTTCTGTTATAAATCGTAAAAACGAATTTATTGGCGGAATGATACTGCCGGGAGTCAGAACAGCGCTTAATTCTCTTATAAGAAATACGGCGCAGCTTCCGCAGATAAAGCTAAGCAAACCGCCGGAATCAATTATAGGCAGGAATACGGCACAGTCGATACAAAGCGGAATTATTTACGGTACTGCCTCTTGTATAGACGGAATATGCCAACGTCTTTCGGAAGAGCTTGGTTATAAGCCTGTTATAGTTGCAACGGGCGGAAATGCCGAAAAAATAATTCCTTGCTGCAACCATGAAATAATACTTGATAAAAACCTGCTGTTCAAAGGGCTTGATATTATTTATAATGAATATGGAGAAAATAAAAATGCTTGAAGGAAAATCAGTTCTGCTTGGTATAACAGGAGGGATTGCCGCATATAAAATTGCCGGACTTTGCAGCTCTCTTGTAAAGCTTCACGCTGAAACGGATGTCATGATGACTAAGAACGCTTGTCAGTTCATTACTCCGCTGACATTTGAAACGCTTACCAGACGAAAGTGCATGACAGATACTTTCGATCGTTGTTTTGAATTTGACGTAAAGCATATTTCTGCGGCAAAAAAAGCTGATATCCTGCTTATTGCTCCGGCAACTGCCAATGTTATTGGAAAACTGGCAAACGGCATTGCTGACGATATGCTTACAACAACGGCTATGGCGTGTACCTGTCCGAAGCTTATTTCTCCGGCAATGAACACAAATATGTATCTCAATCCGGCAGTTCAGGATAATCTGAAAAAGTTGGATGGTTACGGCTGGACAGTAATTCCTGCTGACAGCGGCAGACTTGCCTGCGGTGACAGCGGCGTTGGAAAAATGCCGTCCGAGGAAGTGCTTCTTTCCTGGATATTAAAAGAAATTGCATGCAAAAAGGATCTTACGGGAAAAAAGGTTCTTATAACTGCCGGCGCAACAAGAGAAGCTATTGACCCAGTAAGATTCATAACAAATCACTCTACCGGAAAGATGGGCTATGCACTTGCATACAGGGCAATGCTCAGAGGAGCTGATGTAACGCTTGTTACAGGTGTTACAAACATTAACAAACCGCCATTTGTAAATATACTGGAAACGGAGAGCGCACAGCAGATGTACAATGCAGTTATGGAGAGTTCGGCAGATGCTGATATCATAATAATGGCAGCTGCGGTTGCTGACTACAGACCTGCGGAAACTGCGGACAATAAGCTTAAAAAATCCGATTCAGACATGTGCATCAGGCTTGAAAGAACGGATGATATTCTTTCAGAGGTTTGCCATAAAAGGCGCAGAGGACAGTTTATCTGCGGATTTTCAATGGAAACAGAAAATCTTGTTGAAAATTCAAGAAAAAAGCTTGTGAAAAAAGGCTGTGACATGATTGCGGCAAACAACCTGAAGGTTGAAGGTGCGGGTTTTGGCACTGATACCAATGTCATAACGCTTATTACTCAGGATGAAGAAACAGCTCTCCCTGTAATGAGCAAGGAGGCGGCTGCCGATATTATACTTGACAGGGCGGTAATGCATTATGGACGCTGAGCAGCTGGCTGCGGTCGGAGCTCTTGTCCTTATTGCCGCAGGAATTTATTTTGCCTATCGTTCCAGAAAAAACTCCTATAAGAAT
>CAKSJL010000126.1 GCA_934463345.1 uncultured Oscillospiraceae bacterium
GCATGAAGCATTCTGGAATGTTCAGCCGCTTCAGGCTAATCAGACTAAAAAGGTTGAAGGCACCTTTACAGCTAACCGTACAACTGACGTTGAATGGGCGTTTCATATAGGCGGTGACAGCGTACCGGAGGGAACGGTATTTACATTTGACAATATGTCTCTTGAATGTACTACGAGCAATGAAAACGATTATAAAGCGCCGGAAGAATGGGTTCGTTCTGATATACTTACAAACCAGCTGGGTTATTTCACTAAAATGAAAAAGAGAGCAACACTTCTTTCAGATTCCTCATCTCCTGTGAGCTTTGAATTAAAGTCAGCAGACGGAAAAAGTGTTTTCAGCGGAAAATCCGAGCCAAAGGGGATAGATGCTGATTCCGGTGACAGCGTTCATATTCTTGATTTTTCAGATTTTAATGAAAATGGCACATATTATCTGGAAGCCGACGGCGGAGCAAAAAGCCGTGAATTTGAAATTGGCAGCGGTGAACTTTATTCATATATGCTCTATGATTCACTGAATTATTTTTACCAGAACAGAAGTGGAATTGAAATTGAAAGTCAGTATATAACTTCCGGTGACAGTTCAGCACTTGCAAGGACAGCCGGTCATCCGTCGGACGTTGCTTCAATTGAGCAGACTTGGGGATATTCGGGCAGCAGCGGTACGCAGGATGTAACAGGTGGCTGGTATGATGCGGGCGACCATGGAAAATATGTGGTCAACGGCGGAATTTCCCTCTGGACTATGCAGAATCAGTATGAGATTGCGGCAAAAAACGGTTTTGAAAGTGTGTATGCTGATGGCAGCATGAGCATACCTGAAAATTCAAACGGATATCCTGACCTTCTTGATGAAGCCAGATATGAAATGGAATGGATGTTTAAAATGATGGTTAAGGACGGGGATTATGCCAATATGGTATACCATAAAGTGCATGATATCAAGTGGACAGCGCTTGCACTTGCTCCGGCAGATGATCCGGAAGAACGCATCATAAAGCCTCCGACAACTGCTGCAACTCTTAATATGGCAGCATGCGCAGCACAGTCCTACAGACTTTGGAAAGATATTGATCCGGCTTTTGCAGAGGAATGTCTGAAAAATGCAAAGCTTGCTTATGACGCAGCAAAAAAGCATCCTGAAATGTATGCACCGCTTGATGAATCAGTAGGAGGAGGACCTTATGGAGACGATGACGCATCAGACGAGTTTTACTGGGCAGCATGTGAGCTTTTTATTTCAACAGGTGACAGTGCTTATAAGAGCGATATGGAAAGCTCTGAGCATTACATGAAAACTGATGTAAAGCTTTCCGGAGGTGAAGATATTGACAGTTCCGGAAGTTTTAACTGGGGACACGTTGCAGCACTGGGAAATCTTTCTCTTGCGCTTAATACAGATAAACTTGACAGTACTGCCCAAGATAAACTGAAAGAATCAGTTTGCACAGCCGCTGACCACTATAAAGATTTGACACAGTCTCAGGGATATGGTCAGCCTTATGAGCAGGGGACAGTAAACTATAAAATCGACAGAAAAGGCTATATCTGGGGGTCAAACTCGTTTGTTATGAATAATAACATGATTCTGGCTTATGCCTGTGAACTTAGTGGGGATGAAAGCTATCTTGATGGTGTTGTAAGCGGAATGGATTACATTCTTGGAAGAAATCCGATGGATTATTCTTATGTTACAGGATATGGAACACATGCTGTGGCAAATCCGCATCACAGGTGGTGGTCACATCAGGCAGATGAAAATTTCCCGTCTGCACCTAATGGTGTTCTGGTCGGAGGGCCTAATTCAGGAATGCAGGATCCATGGGTGAGAGGTTCAGGATGGAAACCTGGTGAAATTGCGCCGGCAAAATGTTATATGGATAATATAGAAGCGTGGTCGGTCAATGAATGTACTATAAACTGGAATACTCCGCTTGCGTGGGTAAGTGCCTATCTGGCAAATAAAAATGGCGGTATAACGGTAACTAACGGAAGCAACGACAGCAGCTCAAACAGTGCCAAGGAAACACAGGAACAAAATCCTGCGGCAGGCAGTGGAAAGCAGAACGATTACAGTGCAGACAGCAGTGATAGTGTAAAAAGTGTGTCAGCTAATACTAAAAAGCCTGAAAATAGTAGTGGTGGCTGGGGACTTGTTCCATATTTTATTGGTATTACAGGCGCAGCGCTTTTAATCGAAATAATTATTGCTGTTATGAAGAAGTCAAGAAAAAAGAAAAGTAAATAGCAAAATAGCGGATACTCTGAAAAAATCGGAGTATCTGCACACAGCAACAGCATTTACTTTTTTGAGAAAGGTGCAGAATATTATTTTCATCGGAGCGCTTAGGATTACGCATATCAAGCACAGAAACGTTGTAGCCATAGTACTTTTTTGCGATAGTTCCATAGTTTCTGACAACGTCACACTTGCAGTCAGTATTTATAAAACACATACCGCTTGTACAGGCAAGTTCCAAATTTGAGCAAGAAAAATACTGAGCCTGCAAGTGCATACTCAGCCAGATACCTATATTGGTTATTTTTAAATGCCGCATAAATCTATGAGGAAAGCTTATCGTGACGGACATTAAAACTCCTTTTACTTGAAATCCTTTGAGTGGTGTTTTATAATCAAATAAAAAGATTAGGTGAGCAATATTGCTTGATAAATCGGAATTTGATTTTAGGGAGGAATTAAGATGAACATTGCTATACTTGGAATAGGTCATATTGCTGAAAAGATGGCTGCTGCTATAAGTGGTCTTGATGATAATTATAAACCATACGCAGCGGCTTCAAGAAGTATTGAAAATGCAACAATGTTTGCTAAAAAATGGAGATTTGAAAAATCATATGGTTCATATAAAGATTTGCTTGATGATGAAAATATAGATTTGGTTTATATAGCCACGCCTCATTCATTTCATTATGAACAGGCATTGATGTGTTTAAATGCTGGTAAAAATATACTTGTTGAAAAAGCTTTTACAGCAAATTATTTTCAGGCAAAGGAAATTCTTGATATTTCAAAATCAAAAAAATTGCTTGCAGCCGAAGCAATATGGACACGATATATGCCGAGCAGATATATTTTAAATGAACTTATTGAAAGTAGAATAATTGGCGATGCAATTTCTGTTACTGCAAGCCTATGCTATCCAATTGAGAATATAAAACGTCTACGAGATCCATCACTTGCAGGAGGAACTTTGCTTGACTTAGGGATATATCCTCTGAATTTTTCATCAATGATTTTTGGAAACAAAATCAAATCACTTAACGGCAACTGCATTAAACTCGAAACAGGAGTTGATGCTCAGGAATCTGTATCCATAGAATATGAAAATGGCAGTTTTGCAAGTCTTTTCAGTTCAATTAGAACTCCAGGTGACAGAAATGGTGTGATTTATGGAACAAAGGGATATATCACTGTACAGAATATAAATAATCCTGAAATAATACGTGTTTATAATTCTGACCATGAAATGGTAAAAGAAATTTTTTCTCCGTCACAGATAAACGGATATGAATATGAGCTTATGGCTTGCCATGATGCAATTATGAATGGTGAATCTGAATGTAAGGATATGCCGCATTCTGAAACCCTTGAAATTATGAGACAGATGGATTATCTTCGTGATTTGTGGGGCATAAAATATCCTTTTGAATGATACGTATTTCTTAGCAGCATGACGTTTAAATTCCAGTTTATAGAGATAAAGGAGCGACCAAAAATCGCTCCTTTTTTCATCCAACAACGCATACACCTCCTGAATTGAAATTGTAATCGGGCAAACCACACT
>CAKSJL010000127.1 GCA_934463345.1 uncultured Oscillospiraceae bacterium
ATATAAAGGAATCATGATATTTACTTCACACGACCATCAATTGATGCAAACTGTTGCAAATAAAATAATTGATATTGCCGAACAGAATGGGATACCGGTTTATCGTGATGACAGTGCGGCGTCGCTTATGTGTATGCTGGAGGTTGGAAATAGTATTCCGCCAGAGCTTTATGAGGTTATTGCTGCGATATACTGTCAGCTTTTAAAAAGTACAGAAGATATAAAAAAGGGAGCAACAAAAAAATAAATTAGCGGAGGTTTTATATAAATGAGCGAAATGCCAATACAAAAGGAATATGAAGGTTCAGTATGTGAAATAAAATCGATGGATAACGAACTTATAGCAATAGGTAAAATAAAGGAAGTTAACTCAAAATATATTAAAATTGATAACAGCAAAAA
This sequence comes from uncultured Oscillospiraceae bacterium, assembly GCA_934463345.1. GTDB lineage: Bacteria > Bacillota > Clostridia > Oscillospirales > Ruminococcaceae > Porcipelethomonas. The sequence continues at coordinate 403 of CAKSJL010000127.1, forward strand.
AGAACTGCATATAGTTGACTACGGTACGCCTATAAAAGTAAATGTTTTTAATGCAAAAATAGGCTTCAGAGTTCTTGTCGGAAGTATTTATACTTCAACTCGCAAGGAAATGTGTATTGACAGTATTTACAATCTTGTTGACAAGGAACGAAGAAATTTCTTTCGTGTTGACATGGAAATTCCAGCGAAAGCAGTTTTTAAAAAGTCTCCTATGGATATGTATCCGACAGAAGCAGATATAACGATAATGGATATGAGCCTCAGCGGAGTAAAAATACAGACTGAATACGACTTTGAAATTAACAAAACATTTTCCATTGAGCTTAATCTAAATAAAAAGAAAGTTTCAAATTTCCAGTGTCAGGTACTGAGATTGATCGACAACAAGAATGGTTATAATCAGTATGGCTGTGAATTTGTTTACAGTAAATCAGAGGATGCAGATTTACTTTGCTCATTTTTGTTTAAAAAGCAAAGAGAATTTCTTAATAACAGAAACAATCTTTAAAGGGGATGGTATTATTGGGTATATTCGATATATTTAAAAAGAAGAAAGAGATACCGGATACAACAGTGCATGAAGAACAATTGCCTGCTGATGAGGTCGTTTCAGAAAAAAAGCATAAACATGAGGTCGATTGCACATTAAATCCTGAAACAGATATAAAAAAAGATTCCTCGATTTATAGTCTGTGGAAAATTTATCAGGCGGACAGTAAAAGAAATGATGTTTTCGCTCCGTTGGAATATATAGAAAATGTTGTAATTGAGGCAAAGCAGGAAGCGGCAGAAGCCGAATCAGATTCAGGCAATAAACTTGAAGCAGAGCTTGTAAGATTTATACATGAAATTCAAAAATCATGTGACAGACTGCTTGTAAAATTTAAAAACGAAAAAAAAGCTGCAGAAAAAGAAAAACGTGCTGAGATTAAAGAAAATGTATTTAGTCCGGTAAATTCCGAACCATTACTCTACATGACTAAAAATAAGGTCAATCTTTTTGCCGTACTTCTTCCACCGTTTTATGGAGGAGAAGAAATAACTGGTGAAACGCTTAAATTCAGGCTTGAATCTTTGTCAGTTAAGTATGGCATTGATAAAAAAATGCTAAAAAAAATTATTTCGGATAAAATGTACTTTAAAATAGTTCAGATTGCTCATGGAAGCGAGGCTGTAAACGGTAAAAAAGGATCAGTAAAAAATCTGTTTTCGACAGTCAGAAATCAGGTTAATATTAAGGAAGACAGCCATGGAAATGTTAATTACAAAGAGCTTAATATGATCCAGAGCATACATAAGGGAGATACAATTTGTGAAATCACACCTCCAACGGAAGCAATTGACGGTATGACTGTAACCGGCGAGGTTATAAAAGGCAGAGAAGCTAAATTTCCATATGTACCTGCTGGAAAAAATACGGAGTACAACGAAGATAAAACACGTCTTATCGCTAAAATTGACGGTGAAGTTGTGTATGAGGATAACAGATTCAATGTAAAAAATCTGCTCACAATAAATGAAGATGTTGACAATTCAATTGGAAATATAAATTTTACGGGGGATATTGTCATAAAAGGCGATGTTCGTGAGGGATATACTGTTAAAGCAGATGGCAACATACATATTATAGGCACTGTGGAGGGCGCTACAGTTATAGCCGGCGGAGATCTTACCATTGACAGGGGAATGACCGGCGGCAACAAGGGTGTTATTGAGGTTCAGGGAAAGCTGAAATGTAAATATCTCGAAAACTGTCGTGTTTATGCCAAAGAAGGGATAGAAGCTGACCAGATAATGTACAGTACACTCTCAACTGATGCCAGCATTTATGTAAGGGGCAGAAAAGGTTCAGTTACCGGCGGCAAGCTTATTGCAGGACGTGCAATAGAAGCGGTAACTATAGGTGCTTACGCCAATGCCAACCTAAGGACGGAAATCGTACTTGGCGCAGTTCCTCAACTTGTTGAACAGGAAAAGGAGCTTCAGCAGCAGTATGATGCTGTAAAACAGGGTTTGTTCAAGATGTCTCAGGACATCAATTATTTGGAGGAAAATTCCGGGAAACTTAATGAACAGCGCAGGGAACTCCTCGAAAATCTAAAATTCCAGTATCAGATTGACGATATGCAAAAGTCAAAGCTTGAAGAATCACTGGAAGAAATAGAGGCGAAAATCAAGAGCAATACGGAAATGTGCAGTCTCAAATGCGATAACATTTATCCAATAATAAGCATAAATGTCTGCGGAAGCAGCTATGTTCTTGATATGGAATTAAAGGAGTGCAGAATTGCCAGAAAGAACGATAAAACTTATATTATGAGTCCAATGCTGGACAGTATGATTACTTTTTAGTGATTCTGCACAAAAAAACATTTAAATCGTTGTAATATATTTACCGTTAACTTTTTTTTATAGCGGACGATATATATATTGTAAGCAATAAAGATGGTTTGCTTTTAATCGGATGGGCCCTCTGATTAAGGGCAGACGAAAGTTTATTGTACATATTTCTCATAAAATAAAAGGAAACAGGGAAGTTTCTTAATTTTAATTATAACATGGAGGTATTGTTATGGGAATGGTAGTTAGAACTAATATGGGCGCTATTAACGCCAACAGAAACTTAGGTAAAAACGCTAAGACAAATTCAAGATCACTTGAAAAGCTCGCTTCTGGTTTCAAAATCAACCGTGCAGGCGATGACGCTTCAGGTCTTGCAATTTCTGAAAAGATGAAGGCTCAGATCAAGGCTCTTGGTACTGCTTCAGACAACTGTGAAGATGGTATTTCACTCGTTCAGACAGCTGAAGGTTACATGTCAGAAATTCATGACATGCTCAACAGAATGGTTGAACTTGCTGAAAAGTCAGCTAACGGTATTAACGAAGACAGTGGTAATACTGGTGCTAATGCTTACGGTGTTACCAAAGGCAAGCAGAATGCCGGAATCGACAGAGCAGCTCTTCAGGCTGAAATGGATCAGCTTTCTGCTGAAATCGACAGAATCGCTATTACAGCTAACTTCAATGGTAACAAGCTCTTAAATGGTGCCCTTGATGATGGTGTTAGTTATGTTAAGGAAGATGGTACTACTCCTGGTTCAACTGGTAAGGTTATGACTTTCCAGATTGGTGAAACTTCAAATAAAGCTGATAAGCTTTGTCTGAACATCAAGAAAATGACAACTGATGATCTCTTCTCAAATATGAAATCACAGACTGTTATTTCAGCTGATGGTTCAAAATCAACAGGTAATACAAATCTTACAATTAATAATGGTGCAGCTGCAAATTCATCTACTGTTGTTGATCCAACAAAGGCAACTGCTGTAGGTAAAGCTTCTGCAAACCAGAAAGGTCTTACAGTTAACATCAGTGATCAGGCATATGCTTCA
>CAKSJL010000128.1 GCA_934463345.1 uncultured Oscillospiraceae bacterium
AATTGTTGATGCGTCATGTGATACAGTTTCACTGAAAGGTATTCTTGACGGTGTTAAGAAAATTGTTACATGGGGACTTGGACTTATCATGACCGTTTTTACAGGTTTGCTTTCCATACAAAGTATAGTTGGAAGCTCTGCTGATTCTCTTGGAAGTAAGACTGCAAAATATGTTATTTCAAACTGTGTTCCGGTTGTTGGCGGGGCTGTATCAGATGCCTATTCAACAGTAAGAGGAAGCATTATTCTTTTAAGAAATGGAATAGGCGGCGTTGGAATTGCAGCACTCGCTGTTATACTCCTTCCGCCGGTAATTTCACTTTTTTTGTATAGAATTTCAGTTTCTGCTGCTGCCGCTGCTGCGGATATATTCGGGGCTTCAAGACTTTCAAAGCTGCTGAACAATATAGGAACTGTTTTGTCTGCCGCTATGGGAGTACTAATTTGTTTTACGTTAATGTTTATTATATCAACAGCAATTGTTATGAGTGTCTGTACAGGTAGTTGATAAAAATAATTAGAAGATTATGTTTGGCATTCTGTGGCGTTATCTGTCAGTAGATTCAAAACGGAGAAAGAAATGGAACTTTTAAAGAAAATGATAATATCAGCGTGTGTTTTAAGTATCATAATATCGCTTGCTGATTCATTAAGGCTGGGAAATGGTATGTCACGTCAGTTAAAGCTTATATTTTCGTTTGTATTTATATCCGGAATAATTGCGTCTGTTTCAGGATGTGAATTTGAATTTGAACTTCCTGCACTTGCAGATGTATGCGAACTTGAAGGTTATGAAAATATTTCTGATGCAGCGGACAGAGCGGTTCTGGATTCGGTAGAGCAGTCGGTAATTAACATGACGGAACGCATTCTGATATCACATGGAATAAGCTATGAAAAAATTACTGCTGATATTAATATAAACGATGACGGCAGCATAAATATTAATGAGATAGGCTATTGCGGAAATGATTTTGACAGGGCGGTATCGGCTATAAAAAGCGGTATAGGGGAAACGGAGGTGAAAGGAATTGAATGAAAGAATAAATGCTTTTTTTAAAGCCAGAGGCATTAAGATAATTGTTTTTCTGGGACTTGCCGGTATGGCACTTATTTTATTTTCTGATATTTTTTCAGGAAGTAAAAAGAAAACAACTCAGACAGTTCATAATGACGATATTTCAGTTGCTGAATATCAGAGCTTTGTTTCTGAAATGGAGGAAAGGCTTGAGAGGACGCTTGAAAAAATAAATGGAGTCGGAAAAACCGATGTCATGATAACTGCCGCCGGGAGCGGTGAATATGTCTATGCAAAGGACGAGAAAACCGACTCTGATAGCGGCAGTATTTCAAAAGATGAGAAGTATGTGATTATGGGTGGAAACGGTGAAAAAAAAGCGCTTGTAAGAAAGATCGATAATCCCGAAATAACTGGCGTTGTTGTGGTTTGTGAAGGGGGTGAGAGCAATGTTATAAGAGAAAAGATCTATAGCGCAGTAAGCGCAGCATTTAATATACCGTCACAGAAAATATATGTGGCAGGAAGCAAATAAAGGAGATTATAACTATGAAAAAGCCATCATTTATAATTGGTAAGAAGCAGATTATACTGACATGCATGACGCTCATGCTTGGAATTGCAGTTTATGTAAATTATGCACTCAGTGACGGAAAAGTCATTGAAAAGCAGGCAAAAAGCGTGAACGGAACGATTACTGCGGAAAATACTGAGGTATCAGCTTCGGATGCAGATGAAAGTTGTGATGAAACGAGCAATGCCGAGGAGGCAGAAGCTGAAAATTACGGTGAAAGTAAATTTGTCAGTGGAACAGGCACAGAGGATTTCTTTGCACAGGCAAGGCTTGAAAAGATGACGAATCGTGATGAAGCGGTGCAGACTCTTCAGAGCATAATGGGCGGCGGAGATGTAACTGATGATGAAATGGTTACAAATGCGCTCCAGGCAGTTGAAGTTTCAAAACTTATTGAGAGCGAGGGAAATATTGAAACACTTATAAAGGCACAGGGTATTGAGGATTGTGTGGTTTATCTTGACGGAGAAAGCGCAAAAGTAGTGGTGAAGTCTGCTGGACTTGAAAAATCACAGGCGGCAGCGATAAAAGATGTTATCCTGGGTGAAGTTACTATACCAGCTGAGAATATAAGGATATTTGAGGTGAAATGAGAAGAGGTGTTATATGCGGTACGGCTGAATGCAGTGCCGCATATTACAAATAAATAAACTGTATTTTTGTATAATACAGCCAAAAAATACACCTGTCAGAAAAAAATACAGAATTTTTAATGCTGTAAACGGTTGTTTATTCTGAGATTTGTGGTATAATGTATATATGGGATACTGTGTATTATCCGATTGTTACAAGGAAAGGATTATGAAAAATGAATTCCAATGAGAATGAGTGTAAGGGAACGCTGCGTATTTCACAGGATGTTTTGTCTGAAATAGCAGCCGCAGCTGCATGCGAGATCGATGGGGCAGTTTGTAAAAAAAGTGATATATCTGTTAAATACTGCGGCGGAGCATCGGAGATAAGCATAGCATTGTCACTTAAACCTGGAGTCAGGGCGGCGGCATGTGCAGAAGCAGTTCAGGAATCAGTAAGAGATAGTGTACAGAATATGACAGGAATAACTGTTTCGAGAGTTAATATAAAAATTTGCGGACAAGTATAAACGAACGGAGAGTAAAATGACAAGAAGAGAAATAAGGGAATGTGCATTTATTATTATCTTTGAAAAATCGCTTAGAGATGATTCAGTTGAAGAACTTTATGATCTGGCTGAGGAAGTTGAAGGACTCGAAATAAATGACAAAGTTAAAGAAATTGTAAGCGGAGTTTCTGAGCATGAAGCTGAATTGGACGATATAATTTCAAAATACAGTACAAAGAGAGCGCTTTCGAGAATACCGAGAGTCAGCATGTCAATACTTAAAATAGCAGTTTATGAGGCGCTTTATGATGATATGACACCGCTTAATGCTGCGATAAATGAAGCAGTTTTGCTTTCGCAGGCATATTCATATAAAGAGGATACAAGCTTTGTAAATGGCGTCCTCAGTTCATTTGCCAAAAATATTTCAGGTGAAGAGCATGTGCTGGCCTGAGTTTCTGGGAATAGATACAAGTAATTATACAACATCAGTTGCCGTTTTAAATGCTGAAACAGGAATCATAAAACAGTCTAAAAAGCTGCTTCCTGTAAAGAAAGGGCAGGCAGGGCTAAGGCAAAGCGATGCTCTTTTTCATCATGTTAATCAGTTTACAGAGGTTTCAGATAAGCTTTTGAATAATATGGAAAATCTTAAAGCAGTTGGTGTTTCAGCATTTCCGAGAAATATTTCCGGATCATATATGCCATGCTTTCTTGCTGGAAAAATGGCAGCAGAAGCTATTTCTGCCGTTACCGGAGCAAAGCTTTACTATACATCGCATCAGGCAGGGCATATTGCAGCTGCGCTTTATTCATGTAAAAGACTGGATCTTCTTTATGAACCGTTTATAGCGTTCCATTTGAGCGGAGGAACGACGGATTGTCTTTACTGCACTCCTGACGAAGAAAATATAATTGATATACAGCTTTTTTCTTCCTCACTTGACCTTAAAGCTGGTCAGGCGGTTGACCGTACCGGACTCATGCTTGGTCTTGATTTCCCATGCGGAAAGGAGCTTGAAAAGCTTGCAGTAAAGAGTGGCTGTGAATTTAAAATAAAGCCTTCTCTAAAAGGAAATGACTGTTCTCTATCCGGAATTGAAAATAAATGC
>CAKSJL010000129.1 GCA_934463345.1 uncultured Oscillospiraceae bacterium
CTACAAATGTTCCCGGATTAAAACTGCTTTCACTTTTTGAACCTGAATGCACTACCTGAATTGCTACAGAAGTTACAGCACAGCCTATTTCAGCCATTGTATCACCGCAGCTTCCAAGAGTTTTGCTTCCCCATCTTGAATCACTTTGAAGCCAGGTTTTGTAACTGTCTGCACCTGAAACGACTAAAGAGGAGAGGAATATAAATGCGGTAACTGTGATAGCGATAAACAAGCTGCTGATTTTTTTAACCATGGATTTAAACGCATCCTTTCATTTTTAACATAAAATAATATAACATGAATTTTTGATTAACCGAAATGTAATTGATTTATAATCACATTTTAATTATAACATGTTAAGGAAATCTTTTCAATCAGCAGTACAAACATAATATCATAAATTTCATAGCGAATATATATTGTAATTTCACAAAACATATATTTGTTTATTACAAATCAATTGCACAATAAATAAAAATAAATTAAAATTCAGCAAAAACAGCATAATAAGGTGTGAAATGGATTATATTATAAGTTGTTAATTTGTGTTTTTTTGGCTGAAATGACATTATTATATATAAACATCAGTACAGCTGAAGCAATTATTATAATGTATCCCATAAAGCTGTAAACGTCTGGTATTTGACCAAATACAAAGTATCCAATTAAAGCTGCAAAAATTATCTGTGAATAATCATAGACTGAAATCTCCTTTGCCGGAGCATAACAGTAAGCGGTTGTAATAGAAAATTGACCTCCTGCTGCTGCAAGACCTGCACAAAGCAATATAATGAGCTGTTTTAATTCCATCGGGTGAAAATTAAGCAAAAGATATGGCAGAGTTACAATGCATGAAAATGCCGAAAAGAAAAATACTATAAACGGACCTTTTTCTCCTCTGTTTCCGAGATGTCTTACAGCAGTGTATGCTGCACCGGCGCCCATGCCGCCGATAAACCCGATAAGACCCGGCAGAAATTCCATTCCAGAAAAGCTTGGTTTTATAATGAATAGACTTCCAAAAAACGCAGCAATTACAGCAATTGCCTGAAATGGCTTTACCTTTTCTTTTAAAAATATCAGAGAAAAGATAATTGCGAAAAACGGGGACATTTTATTAAGCATTGAAGCATCAGAAAGAACAAGATGATCTATCGCATAGAAGTTGCAGAGTATGCCAAGCGTACCAGCAGTTGCTCTGACCAAATGAAATTTAAGATTCCCCTTGTTCCAGTGCATAGGAATATGTTTTTTCCTGAGTATTATAAAAGCAAATATTGCCGCAACAAAATTTCTGAAAAAGCTTTTCTGAATTGTCGGCAGATCGCCTGAAAGCCTTACAAATGTGTTCATTAAAGCAAAACAGAATGCTGAAATTATAATGTAAATAACTCCAAGATATTTTTTCTTCATCTTATTACCATCCTTAAAAAGGACGCTTTGAGCGCCCTTGTTTATCTGATTATGTATGAATTATATTTCATGCTTTTAAATGCCTCAACAGCAGAATTTTTGTCAGCAGTTGAAAGCTTTTTGCCGGTCAATTCGGGAATAAATGACGTTTTATATATATATGTTTCAGCTATGTCACATATTTTTTCAACCTTTTCAGCTGTAGTCATGCCTGAAAAATCAATTGTTTCATTACCGCATTTAACCTTTGAACTGAAATCGTCAAGATTTATTTCCAGAACTATAAGATCTGTATTAATCATAAGAGGCTGAAATACTTCACATGTTCCTCCGAACATTTCTGAAGCAGAAATTTCGATCCACATTTCACTGCTTTTTGACTTTGCTGCATCAGCTATTTTGTTTACTATATCCACAAGATCAAGATATCTGTTTTCATTCGTTACAGATTCACCGATGGCGTCAAGACCTATTCTACTGAATTTTGGGTACTCGGCATCTGTAGCTATTATGTATTCAAATCCAGCTGTGGCAATTTCAGTTGTAAGAGCAGAAAGGTACGATCCGGCAGCGGTTGAGGATGGTGAGAGCCATGCCTTTCCTCCCTTATTTTCATTTGCATCAAACCATAGTTTTCCGTCACTTTTATATGTGAATCCGGCGGATTTATCAGCAAGAGGATAGAGGTTATCATTCATCGTGTTGAGTGATGCGGCAGGTTTATAGCCTTTTTGTTGAATTGTGCTTATAATATCGCTGAGTTCCATATCAGAACATACATCAGCCATAACTGCGCCCTCATTGCCAGAGTTGTAATTCAGCTTTCCACCCTGTATTTTCAGAGGAACGACAACCGTATTATAATCGCTGCCAATCCTGTCGATCATTCTTTCAAAAGTTTCAGTGTCTTTTATTTCGGATTCCGGCAGCCAGTATGCTTTTATGGAATCAGCGTCGGAGCTGTCAGTGTTCGGAATAGTCAGCTCTTCAAGCTCAGGAATGCCGGATGATTCGTTTTTCGCTTCTCCGACCTTGCCGAAGGGTTTGGCAACACTATATCCTATCAGTGCAAAAAAGGATACAAGTATCACAGAAAATAGCACTGAGGACAGAATATTAAAAATATGAAAATTTCTTTTTCTTTTATAAACGTTTTGTTTTTTTTTCATTTCAGACCTCCGGAAAATTAAAGAGGAGTGTTCATACACCAATATTTTATTTTTGTATATACTGTTAAAGTGACCCGGTCACCGGCAGGGATAATACTGCCATATTTGCGGTAAAATATTTTTGCCAGCCAATAAGTCAAAGGGGGAAATTTTAATGAAAATTGAAAGGCTTAGTGAATTTTCAATAAAAATAGCCTTGACTGAAGATGATCTTTTTGAATACGGAATAAGCTATGATGGCTGGGACAGCAAAAACACATCTGAATTTCTGCTGTCAATATCTGATGAAATAATGAAAAGAGTTAATACAGATATAACTACCGAAAAGCTTTACGTTGAAATTTTCTCCCGGAAAAGCAGCTGTCTTATATTTGTTTCATTTGCTCCCAGGCGAAGAGAGAAGAAAAGCCGATGCAAAGTTGTGTGTACCTTTACAGATTTTCAGTCTTTAAAAAGTTTTTGCAGCCTTATATCATTAAAAATTCATTCAAGCAGCCTTTATTACAGTAACTGTGCTCTAAAATTGTTGCTTGAGCTTCCGTCAGAGCAGTTAAAGCTTCTGGATCTGTGCGGAGATAAATGCCTTGCAGAAGAGCTTGATTCAGTAAGGTTAGCGTCTATTTCTGAGTATTATATTTGTGCGCAAAAGGAAAATGCCATTGAAAGAATAAATGAAATGTCCGATTATTCATAAGCCTTTACAGCCGCTTTTATCGAGCTTACAGCTTCTTTCATATTGTCAGACTTAAAAAGGTAATTGCCTGCTACAAATATATCTGCTCCTGATTCAGCAGCATATGCGGCAGTATTGCTGTTTATTCCGCCGTCAACCTGAATAAGTACGTCAAGATTATTTTCTGATATGTACTTTTTTGCTTCCTTTATTTTGTCAGTCATGTCTTTCATAAATGACTGACCGCCAAAGCCCGGTTCAACAGTCATTATAAGAAGCAGATCAATATCCTTTATGTATGGTACAGCGCTTTCAAACGGTGTTGCAGGTTTTAAAGAAAGACCAGCTTTAACGCCGCATTTTTTTATTGTGCTAATAACCTCTGACGGGTTGTCATGACTTTCAAGATGAAAGGTTATTATGTCTGCGCCGCAGTTTGCAAAGCGTTCAGCGTATTTCAGAGGGGTTTCTATCATAAGATGTACATCAAGAC
>CAKSJL010000130.1 GCA_934463345.1 uncultured Oscillospiraceae bacterium
CGATATTTCATGAGCTACTGGAGCAACCGCAGAATCTGCTCGGCAATCGGTGGTATTCCACCAGCTGTAAAACGGCGTAGGTTCTATTCCGCTTTGACTATCGCTGCTTAACTTCAAAATCCTTGCGGTTAATGTGTCAAGTGTTATTATACTACATCATCTTGACTTTTTTATGCTTAATGGGTATAATTAATTATAAATGATCTCATGAATCGAGGAGTTAAAGAATATGAAAAAAGTTATTTTGACGGGTGACAGACCTACCGGAAAGCTTCATGTCGGACATTATGTCGGTTCGCTGAAAAGACGTGTGGAGCTTCAGAATTCCGGCGAATATGACGAAATTTTTATTATGATCGCTGATGCACAGGCTCTGACTGATAATGCGGACAATCCGGAAAAGGTGCGCCAGAACATTATTGAGGTTGCCCTTGACTATATGTCCTGCGGTCTTGACCCTGAAAAGACAAATATGTTTATTCAGTCGCAGATACCAGAGCTTTGTGAGCTTACCTGCTACTATATGAATCTTGTTACAGTTTCAAGACTTCAGAGAAATCCGACTGTCAAAACAGAAATAAAAATGAGAAACTTTGAAACCAGTATACCTGTCGGATTTTTTACATATCCGATCAGTCAGGCTTCGGATATTACTGCGTTTAAGGCAACAACGGTTCCTGTTGGCGAGGATCAGCTGCCTATGTTGGAACAGACAAAGGAAATCGTGCATAAGTTCAACTCTGTTTACGGTGAAACTCTTACAGATCCTGAGATTCTGCTGCCGACAAATCAGGCTTGTCTGCGTCTGCCGGGTACTGACGGAAAGGCAAAGATGAGCAAATCACTTGGAAACTGCATTTATCTTTCCGATACTCCTGAGGATGTCAGAAAAAAGATTATGAGCATGTATACTGATCCGGAGCATATACAGGTTAGCGATCCGGGAAAAATTGAGGGGAATACTGTATTTACTTATCTTGACGCATTCTGCCGTCCTGAGCATTTTGAAAGATATTTGCCGGATTATGCAAATCTTGATGAGCTTAAAGCCCATTATCAGAGAGGCGGTCTCGGCGATGTCAAGGTAAAGAAATTCTTAAACAGCGTTTTACAGGAGGAGCTTGAACCGATCAGGGCAAGAAGAAAGGAACTTGAACAGGATATACCATATGTTTATGAAGTTCTGAAAAAAGGTACTGCCGCTGCGAAAAAGAAGGCAGAAAAGACGCTTGCAGAGGTTAAAGCTGCAATGAAAATAAATTATTTTGATGATGAAGAACTTATAAAGGCACAGTCAGAAAAATACAGAGAAAATTAAAGCTTTTAATTCGGTACATAATATACTTATTTTATCGGACGGATTTTTAAACGGGGCGGTTATTTCCGCTCCGTTTTTATTGAAAGGATTGAAGCGAGTTGATAACAGACCTTACTCAGGGCAAAACTTCAAAGGTTTTACTCATGTTTACACTTCCGCTGCTTGGAAGCGTTGTCTTTCAGCAGTTTTACAATATTTCCGACAGTATCATTGCCGGACGCTTTGCAGGCGAGGATGCACTTGCGGCAATAGGCGTTTCCTATCCTATTACCATGATATTTATGGCAGTTGCCATGGGCTGTAATATCGGCGGCTCTGTGGTTATTTCCCAGCTGTTCGGAAGTAAACATATGTCTGATATGAAAACGGCAGTGAATACTTCATTTGTAATGTCAGCAGTTGTAAGTCTTGTACTTTTGCTGTTCGGAGTAATTTTCTGCAATCCTATGCTGGGACTGCTCAATACTCCTGAAAATATTTTTTCAGATGGTGCGCTGTACCTTAATATATACACCTATGGTTTGCCATTTCTCTTTTTTTATAATATTGCATCGGGTGTATATACTGCCCTTGGTGATGCCAGAACGCCGCTTTATCTGCTTATAGGATCGTCCCTTGGAAATATAGGACTTGACCTGCTCTTCATTGCCGTTTTTAAATGGGGTGTCGGCGGCGCTGCATGGGCAACCTTTATAGCACAGGGGATTGCTGCTGTCGTTTCTGTTATATTGCTGTTTTCCCGCCTTTCAAAGCTTGAATATGAGAGCAAACCGAGAATATTTGACAAGGTGATTTTCAAAAGGGTAGTTGCTGTAACAATACCAAGTGTTTTGCAGCAGAGCTTTGTTTCTGTCGGAAACCTCTTTATACAGGCTATTATCAACGGTTATGGTTCATCCATAATTGCAGGATATTCTGCCGCAATAAAGCTGAATACTTTTGCTATAACCTCGTTTTCTGCTGTGGGAAATGCTGTTTCGAGCTATACTGCACAGAATATCGGCGCCGGCAAAACTGATCGGGTAAAAAGCGGATGTGCTGCCGGAACTAAAATAGGGCTTAGCGTTGCAGCTCCGTTTGTACTGGTATACTTCATATTCTGTCATGGTGCGCTTATGCTTTTTATGGACAGTGAAGCCAGTGCGCAGGCTATAAAAACCGGAACGGAATTCATGAGAATAACATCGCCGTTTTATTTTGCAGTTGCAATAAAGATAATGCTTGATGGATTGCTGCGTGGCGCAGGAGAAATGAAAGCGTTTATGACATCAACCTTTTCAGACCTGATCCTGAGAGTGATCCTCTCGTTTATTCTTTCGGCAAGATTCGATGCAACGGGAGTATGGCTTTCATGGCCGATAGGCTGGGTTACCTCAACAATTATTGCTTATCTGTTTTATGCGAAAGGCTCATGGAGAAAACGGCTTAATTTCTGAAAGGTGAATATTTATGGATTATGCAGTAAAAAATAATGATATAATACTATATCAGCCGGATTTCGCCCTTGATGATACTCTTGACTGTGGTCAGGCGTTTCGCTGGGAAAGGACAGACTCTGACTATAAATGTACATATAAAGGATATTTTTTAGATATGCCTCTTACTGTATCATCTGACGGAGAATGCTTTATCTTTCACAATGTCAGTGAAGAACAGTTTCTGACAGTCTGGTCGGATTATTTTGATTTTCAGACGGATTACGGTAAAATAAAGAAAAGTCTTTCAGCTGATCCTGTTCTCAGAAAGGCATGTGAATTCGGCGGCGGAATAAGACTCCTTAAACAGGATTCCTGGGAGTCGCTTTGCTCCTTTATAATATCCCAGAATAATAATATTCCACGCATAAAGGGGATAATTTCAAGACTTTGTGAGCATTACGGAGGATTTCCGTCTGCTAAAACGCTTGCGGCACAGACTCCGGAGGATCTGGGATTCCTTCGTGCAGGTTTTCGGGCAAAATATATTGCGGATGCGGCTCATAAGGTTGCCGGAGGAGAGCTTGACCTTGATGCGATTGCGGGAATGCCGCTTGAACAGGCAAGGGCAGGACTTAAAACGATAAATGGCGTTGGGCCGAAGGTTGCAGATTGTGTACTGCTTTTCGGTATGCACAGAACAGACGCATTTCCTATTGACGTCTGGATAAAAAGAGTTATGGCTGAGTATTATCCGGATGGTCTGCCTGAAGAAACTGCCGGTATAGAGGGCATTGCCCAGCAGTATCTTTTCCACTATATAAGAAATTGTGAGAATCATACGACTTAAGGCAACACCGCACAAAGCACGCCTGACGGCTTTGCACAGCATCTGCTGACAAATTTTCCGTCATATTACACAGAAGCTCCTTGCAATACGCCAGT
>CAKSJL010000131.1 GCA_934463345.1 uncultured Oscillospiraceae bacterium
TATATATTTTGTTTCTCAAGAGTTTACCTCTCTTTTTATGTAAAATTTATCTGATATGTCTGCATTGTAATATAAAAGGAAAATACGTACAAAAAATATTTTTATTTTTGTATATTTTGTGTATTGCATAATTTTTCTTAATGGTATATAATATGCTTAAATAAGAAATACATGGTGCGTTTTCCTTTTTTTACTGGTGAGGTTAAAAAATATTTGAAATGGAAAGGAAGTGGTGTCGAAACATATTGTTACAATTACTTTGTAATTGTGTACATACTATTATTTTTTGACCTTGCAATTTTTATTCTTAGTTATAGCTGCAATCTGAAAATTTCATCCAACGAGCTTGTTTTTATTATTTTTGAAGCGGCATTGCTGTTGATTGCTAAAAGCAAGCAGAGTATTCTTAGATGTAAATGATTAGGAAATGCAATTTATAACAAAGAAAATCTATTTTGAAAGGAATAAACTAAAATGCAGATTAAGAAAATTCTGGCTGTGGCTTCCGCAGCTGTAACGCTTGGCGCATGCTCAGCATTTGGAGTGAGTGCGGCGAAAAACCTTGTAGCGCCGGCAAGCTACGACATTAACAAGGACGGCGTTGTAAACATTTCGGACGCAGTCGCAATCGAACTTGCGCTTATGGGTAACTGGGCACCGAATGACCTTTCAACGCTTGACGCCAACGGCAACGGAATTGTTGATGATCTTGACAGAATGTCAATTATGGGATATGTTGCACAAATTGGAATCCCATCAATTGATATGAAGTAAAAGGAGGCAAATAAAATGGTTAAGTCAATCTTTAAAAAGAAAGTTTTAGCTGCTGCAACATTTTTTGTGGTATCTGCGGCAGTTGTTCTCAGCGGATTCAGCATGCAGAATGCAAAAGCAGACACAGGCAATTACGCATACCCAAGCACACAGTATGTTAAACATGACTACACAACAGGACAGAACACGACATACACCCTGCCAGCAATTGCGAGCGTTAACTATGGCAATGCTCTTGCAGCTCAAGTTATGAAAGCTGCAAGTGTAGATCCAAGGCAGACATATTATGATTCAGCAGTAGTTCAGCTGAGTTTGTGTGATGATTTTCCCAATATGCCTGGAGCATTACTGCAAGAAGGATATGCGACTGGATTTATTATTGGTGATCATGAAATTATGACTGCTGCACATTGTGTTTATCAAAAGAAGAATAGTGACTCAGTAGGTCACTATAATGATCATATTTTCTTTTATATTCCGGATAGTAATGGCTCTGTTTTAAATTCCGATGGTATCAAAGTAAAAAGTTCTCATGTACCTAGCGAATATATCAATTTAGTTGAACATCCAACTAATCAAGGAACGCAAGATCTTGACTATGCCATATTAACCGTTGACATTGATTTAAGTGATTATGGATGTTACTTATTAGGAATGACTACAAATAACATTAAAGAAAAAAATGTCTCAATTTATAGTTTAGGCTATGGTGGAGAAAACTTAAAGATTTCTGATGGCAACATTGCTAATGTAGGCGATTTAAGTTATGATTTTAATTTGTATAGTCGTCAAGGATCAAGCGGAGGACCCGTTTATGTAGAAAGCACATTTGGGGTAGAATCAACTTCTATTGATGAGTATAAGATTAAAAAATATAGAACAGCTATTTCATTAATACATGGTTCAAATGATGGAAGTAATACTAATACTAATGGTGTAAGAATTCGTCCGATTATTATGCAATTCGCATATGACAATGATAATCTATAAATGAGGTGATTTTATGAAAAAAATCAAAAAGTTTCTTGCTGTTCTTTCGGCGGCTGTTATGACGTTGTCATCAGGTATTATGCAGGTTTCTGCAGAATTTGAAAATAAAACCTATGATACGGTGTATACTTATGAAAATGGTTATGAAGCACCAATCAGAGTATGCGAAAGAGTTGAGTATAACGGAATAGTTATAAAAATGCCAAATGGCGCAGAACCAACAGCAGAAGAATTAGGAATTAATTGTATCATTAAGAAATATGATGCGGTGAACTACGGTAGAATTTCTGATTTTGCTGGTGAAAGCAGTGGCTGGAGGTATGAACAAACTGTTGAACCAGAAGAAAACCAGTATCAGCTTTATGTGACTGAAATTATGAACGAAGATGAAGCAATTGAATTTGCAAAAAAGCTTGTAATTCGTGGCATAGCGGAAAAGGCTGATGTGCTGTATAATCACTACATAAGCAATGGAACGATTTCGAGAGATGCCCTCCATAGAAACCGGATCTATGTTAATTTTAAGAATGAAGAAGCAGCTGCAAATTTCAGTTTTGACAAATATCCAGAAATACAGGAAATTCTTAAATATACAGAATACGACAGTGAAGTAACTGATTCTAAAAATGTAACTGTATATGGTTTACTTGATACATCAGTATACCAAACAGAAAATCTCAGTACTATGGAGATTTACAATGATGTGAAGACACTTAATGATGTTCTCACTAATAAGTATGCTGAAGTTGAAAATGTGGATTTAGGGTTTATGTATGACCTTACCAGCAACGAATCCAATGCGGTTTACTCTGTTGAACCAACCTGGGGCGATGCAACAAACGATGACAAAATCGACCTCAACGATGCAATTGAAATTGCAAAGTACATCATGGGCAGCTCAGACCTTGACGAAGATACAGTCCTCCTTGCTGACATAAATCGTGACGGCAAGACTGATATCTATGATGTAATCGAGATTGCAAAAACACTTTTGTCATAAGTTGAAAATACCAAAGGCATAAAAAATCTTAAGAAATAAGAAAATTTCTGAGATAAGTATGCCACATTAAAAAGTTTATAATGCAGACATTCATATATATTTTGTTTCTCAAGAGTTTACCTCTCTTTTTATGTAAAATTTATCTGATATGTCTGCATTGTAATATAAAAGGAAAAAAGCATATTTATTTTATTTAGGGAGGAATTTATATGAAAAAGAAAACAAAAATTTTGGCGTCCGTTCTTTCAGCGGCCATCATGGCTGCAAGTGCAGTTGCACCTGTATCAGCTGGCTTGAGTTTCAGTGGAAAGATTTATTATTCAACTGAAACATCTGGAAGTGGTTATACTTATCCTGTTGAAATAAAGGAAAGCCTTGAATACACAGGTATAGTTGTTACAATGCCGGAAGGAGAAGTTCCAACAGCTGAATCCCTTGGAATTGACTGCGACATTACAGAATATACGACAGGTGTAAATGTGATTGGCGGAGGAATCGATTTAAAAGAAGATGGTTCAGTTAAAGATGGTTGGTCTATTACAGATACTGTCAAGAAAGGCGAAAACAGATACCTCCTCGATGTTGATGAACTTATGAGTGAAGATGAGGCGGCTGATTTAGCTAAGAAACTTGTAATAAGAGGTCTGGCAAACGAGGCTGAGGTTGCGTATAAACGTCATTTTTCACAGGGAACAATCCACATTTCTGATTCCAATGTATATTTTGGAATAAAGTTTAACACAGATGAAGCAGCAGCAGACTTCAGTCTTGAAAAGTATCCGGAACTTAAGGAATTGCTTGGTTTTGCTGAGATTACTGAGTATAGCTCCACTTGATGTAGTATAATAAAACTTGACACTCCAACCTCAAAGGAATAAAATAGGAAAAGAAAAAAATGGAGGAAAAGG
>CAKSJL010000132.1 GCA_934463345.1 uncultured Oscillospiraceae bacterium
GCGCTCTACCAAACTGAGCCACACCTCGATAACATCACTATTATATCATATTATTACGCAAATGTAAAGAGGTAATTTGCAATTTTTTTGTTTTAATTATCTGTAATGTCAGCAATCGAGCCGAAAACTATTCTTTTGTCAAAACCTGTTTCAGGGGAAACAAAGCTTTTTCCGCTGAGGTATTTCAGAATCCCCTTAGTGGTATTGAATGTCAGTGAATATGCACACAGCTGTTGACGAAAAACACCCATGCGTTTATTTACAGCAACATTGCCATATTTTCCGTCACCCAGAACTGGTGCTCCAAGATAGGCAAGATGTGCTCTTATCTGATGAGTTCTGCCGGTAATGAGATTTATTTCAACAAGTGACAAACCATTTTTTTCTTCAAGAACCCTGTATTCGGTTACAATTTTTTTATAACCATCTGTAGCATCTTTTCTTATGTTTACAAGATTGTGCTGTCCTTTTTTATGGTAGGCAGTTTCTGTACTGTGTACTGATGGCAGTTTTCCAGTGCAGATACACAGATATTTTTTCTGTATGTGCCGTTCTCTTATTGCTTCATTAAGGCTGCGGAGAGATTCAGCATTTTTCGCAGCTATTACAAGACCTGTTGTATTTCTGTCAAGACGGTTGCACAGAGCCGGAGAAAATGAGTTTTCAAGTGCTGGATCGTATTCGCCCTTTCTCCAGAGATAGGCGCATATTATTTCAATTAAGGTTTCCTGCGATGCTTCTGAACCACGATGCACATCCATGCCTGAGGGTTTAAAGGCAATCAGGATATTGTTATCTTCATATACAACCTTTGGAACTGATTTTATTTTTGAAAGTATATCGGTCTCATTGTCCTTTTTACCGTTTTCAAAAAATTCATCATTTATGTAAAGTGAGAGAACATCATTTTCTTTGAGAAAGTCTGCGTTCTGGCATCTCTTGCCGTTAAGCTTTATACGCTTTAGCCTGATGTATTTGTAAAGCAGTGATTTTGGAAGACTGGGAACAGATTTCTGTAAAAATTTATCTATTCTCTGTCCGCTGTCATTTTTGTTTATAATAAATTCACGCATGATTGTCTCCATATCTGATATTGTAAGAGTTTTAGAACTTGTTCACATAGGATTTGTGCATAGATTTTCGAGTATAATTTGACTGAGAACAAGGCAAAGATTCGCAGGCATACTGATGCATGGCAAGATTTTTTAACGCAGTTATCAAACAAACTTGCCGAAAAGATATGTGCAATAGTCTATGAGAACAAGTCTTACTGTAAAAACAGCTTCTAAAAAGTCTATAGCATAATTTTATCAGAAATTGAAGCATATTTCAAGAAAATATATATTTTTTTCGTAAAACCCTTTTATTTTTTCATAAAATGATATATACTATAATGTAGAAAAAGAACTATTGTTTTAATAAAGTGATTTTATTTAGGAGGGAAGTATGGTCAAAAAGGAAACTGACGGGGATGATGCAAAGCTTCATAAAGGGCACAGGGAGAGAGTGCGGAGAAAATTTATAAAGTCTGGCTTTGAAGGCTTTGAGGAACATGAAATTCTGGAAATGCTTCTTTTTTACTCTGTTCCCAGGGTTGATACAAATGTTATAGCACATCGTCTTATCGACAAATATCATTCTCTTAGTGCTGTCTGCGACGCTGATATTGAAGACCTTACAGAGACGGACGGAGTGAGCGAGAGCAGCGCAGTATTGCTGAAAATGGTTCCTAAGCTTGCAAAGGCGTATATGAACTCCGCCGGCAGAAATATCTGTCTTAACAGCTATAAGGCTGTGTGTGAATATTTCAAGAGCCAGTTTATAGGCGAGACTGATGAAAAAATAAGGACAGCCTGTGTTGATGACAAGCTAAGGCTTATTTCATCAGCCGTTGTTGCGGAAGGCTCTCCAGGCGGAGTTGCGGTAAATATACGACGTATTGTGGAATTTACATACAAATGCAGGTGTGATAATATTATTCTTGCCCATAATCATCCCAATGGAGATATAATTCCCTCAAATGAAGATATAAGGGCGACTGCGGATATATACAATACGTTAAAATCCGTTGGCATAAACCTGCTTGACCATATTATTGTTGCAGGAAATCAGGCGGTTTCACTGAAAGAATCCGGTGCTTTTTCACTTCTCAGATAAAGGAGCTTTTATGAAAAACAGAAAATTTGAACTTGTTACAAAATACAAACCATCCGGTGACCAGCCGCAGGCTATTGAAAAACTGACTCAGGGCATCGAAAGCGGCATAAAGGAGCAGACCCTTCTGGGCGTTACAGGTTCGGGAAAAACATTTACAATGGCGAATGTTATTGCTAATGTCAATAAGCCAACGCTTGTACTTGCA
The DNA here is from genome assembly GCA_934463345.1 of uncultured Oscillospiraceae bacterium. Lineage (GTDB taxonomy): Bacteria > Bacillota > Clostridia > Oscillospirales > Ruminococcaceae > Porcipelethomonas. The sequence continues at coordinate 2,363 of CAKSJL010000132.1, forward strand.
CACAATAAAATACTTGCGGCGCAGCTTTGTTCAGAATTCAAAGAATTTTTTCCGAATAATGCAGTAGAATATTTTGTGTCATACTATGATTATTATCAGCCGGAGGCATATATTCCGGGAACTGATACCTATATTGAAAAGGATTCATCCATAAACGATGAGATAGATAAAATGCGTCATTCTGCCACAATGGCGCTGTCGGAGAGAAATGATGTAATAATAGTATCGAGCGTTTCGTGCATATATTCTCTGGGAAGTCCTGAGGATTACCGTTCTATGATAGTTTCGCTGAGACCGGGGATGGAAAAATCAAGGGAGCAGCTGCTGGACGAGCTTGTTAAAATACAATATGAGCGAAACGACGTTAATTTTGTAAGAAACAAGTTTCGTGTCAGGGGAGATGTTGTTGAAATCTTTCCAGCATCATCAAATGAAAATGCGGTTAGGGTTGAATTTTTCGGAGATGAAATAGACCGCATTACAGAAATAAACGTTCTGACCGGAGAAGTTCTTGCAACACTGAAATATGCTGCAATATTTCCGGCAAGCCATTATATTGTAAGCGGTTCAAAGATGCAGGACGCAATAAAGGAAATTGACAGAGAGCTTGCAGAGAGAATAGAATATTTTCAGGAAAATAACAAGCTGCTTGAGGCTCAGAGAATTGCTCAGAGAACGCACTACGATATGGAAATGCTTCAGGAGATAGGTTTTTGCAGCGGTATAGAAAACTATTCGAGAATTCTGTCCGGACGTCCGCCGAGAAGTACTCCTATGACGCTTCTTGACCATTTTCCGAAAGACTTTCTGCTTTTTATTGATGAAAGTCATGTTACAATACCGCAGGTAGGAGGAATGTACGCAGGAGACAGAGCAAGAAAAACAACGCTTATAGATTACGGATTCCGTCTGCCAAGCGCTTATGACAACCGTCCTCTTAATTTTGATGAATTTTATGACCATATCAGTCAGGCAGTCTATGTCAGCGCAACGCCGGGAAAGTTTGAACGTGAAAAATCCGGACAGATAGTTGAACAGGTTATCAGACCTACTGGCCTTGTTGATCCGGAAATTATAGTAAAGCCGGTTGAGGGACAGATTGAGGATCTGCTTTCTGAAATAAATATCCGTACTCAAAAGGATGAGAGGGTCCTTATAACAACTCTTACAAAGAAAATGGCAGAGGATCTTACGGCATTCCTTGATGATGCAGGAGTGAGAGTAAGGTATCTTCACCATGATATTGATACCATTGAGCGTATGGAGATAATAAAGGATTTTCGTGAGGGCGTATTTGACG
>CAKSJL010000133.1 GCA_934463345.1 uncultured Oscillospiraceae bacterium
AATCTGCACATTACAGCAACAATCTTATCAAAGAAGTATAAAGTAACTGTTGTGTTCAAATTCGCACACTTTGGTGCGCCAGGAGGGACTCGAACCCCCGACCTACTGGTTCGTAGCCAGTCACTCTATCCAGCTGAGCTACTGGCGCTCTTAAAGCTTTATTATTATATCATAATCTAAAAGAATTGTCAAGTACTTTTTTAAAGTTTTTTTGGATTTTATAAAGAACCAGTAAACGATAAGATTACGCTCATTTTTCTTTTTCAGAGCGTAATCTTATACACAGCTCAAGGAAATAATTATGGGGTGCAGCCTTAACTTGATTTTTAGTTTTTTAGAGTATCAAATTTAGCCTTCAGGAGCAATGCAGAATTAACAATTACAAGTACAGAACCAGCATTATGAACAAGCGCCCCAACGACCGGATTCAAAATGCCGGTTATCGCAAGTATCACAGCAGTAAAGTTGAGAAGCATGGAAAATGACAAATTGATTTTAATTGTTTTCATCATACGCTTTGAAAGGGAAAGTATATGTGGCAGCTCTTTTACATCATCGCTGACAAGTGCAATATCTGCCGCATCAACTGCAATGTCGCTTCCGATCCCTCCCATAGCAATTCCTACTTCGGCAGCTTTTAAAGCCGGAGCATCATTGATGCCGTCACCGATCATACAAACAGCTCTTCCGGAATTCTGATAATCTTTTATATACTTTAATTTGTCTTCCGGAAGACACTTTGAGTGAATGTTTTTAATATTAAGTTTTTCGCATATGTAATGAGCTGCTCTTTCGTTATCGCCGGTAAGAAGTATAGATTCAATGTTAAGGCAGCTAAGGTTTTTTATCATATTCCGACTTTCATTTCTGAGAGTGTCCGCCAGAACTATATATCCTATGTAATTATTGTTTGCGGCAAGATAAATAACGGTAAAGCCCTTGTCAAAGTATTCTTTCGTTTCTTTTTCAGATATGCTTATTTTATTTTCTTCAAGAAATTCCTTGTTTCCGGCAAGTATCAGCCTTTTTTCGATTGTTGCTGAAACTCCTTTTCCTGGTATCATGCAGAAGTTTTCAGCTTTTTTCAAATTGTTGCCTGATTCATGTTTGTATGAGCCTATAATTGCCTTTCCAAGCGGATGTTCTGAAAATTGCTCCACAGATGCGGCAATCTGATATACTTCATCTCTGCTAAAATTTTTATCGGTACTTTTTACTTCAATAACTTCAGGTGTACCATAAGTAAGCGTTCCTGTTTTATCGAATGCAACCATTTTAACCTTTGCAAGGCGTTCAAGTGCGTCACCCTCTCTTACAAGAAATCCATGTCTTGTTGCATTACCTATAGCTGCCATTATAGCAGTAGGGGTTGCAAGCACAAGAGAGCATGGGCAGAATACAACAAGAATCGTTACAGCTCTTATTATGCTTCCACTCATGATCCATGTAAGTATTGCGGCTGTAAGAGCAGATATTACAATCCATGTTGCCCATCTGTCAGCAATGCCTACTATTTTTGCCTTGCCTGCATCTGCCGACTGTACAAGCCTTATCATTCGCTGTATTGAACTGTCTTCTCCGACCTTTACAGATTTCATCTCAAACGTGCTGAACTGATTTACAGTTCCGCTTGAAACCTCGTCTCCGACAGTTTTGTCAACAGGAAGTGACTCGCCGGTCATGACCGACTGATTGACGGATGTCTGACCATGAGTTATAATTCCGTCAACTGGTATGCTCTCGCCGGGAATAACTCTTATGATATCTCCAGGCATTACATTTTCAGCTGGTATAATTGTTTCGCTGCCATTTTTAATAAGTCTGGCTGTTCTTGGGGTGAACTGTACCATTTTTTCAATTCCGGCTCTTGCCTTAGAAACTGTCAGTTCTTCAAGTAAACCGCCTATCTGCATAATAAATACAACCTCTCCGGCAGCAAAATCCTCTCCGATACATACTGACGCAATAAGTGCTAAAGACACAAGCACATCAGCCTTAATATCAAAGGCGGTCACAAGACCTATGAATGCTTCCATAATTATAGGAATGCCGCATAGAATTATAGCAATCCATGCGATATCGAAGGGAAGCGGAACAATTTTCATAAGACTAAGAATCAGTGATATTCCGGAAATGCATAGCAGAGCTATATCCTTTTTAGTGCCGCCAAGCTCCAGCAGTGCTTCAAGCTTTTCTGTGAATTTTTTCATAATAAAAACCTCTTTATATACCTATAGGGGGTATAAGTATATTATACACATATAGGTATATGTATGTCAATAGTGAAATCCATTTAAAAATTCTCACAATTGTTTTGTCGGACTTGACATAATGCACAAATTTATGTATAATTAATCTGGTAAAAGGGCGTTATATACAAACGCTCAATAATAACAGACGAAAGTTATTACCGTACATGATCTGGGTGTTATAACGGTTATCAGCCAATAAATTTCTGAAATGGAGTAAAGTATTAATGGAAACAAAATCATTGATTGAACAGTTAAAAAAAGAACTGACAGGTGATCCGCAGAAGGACGGGCCTTTTTTAAAGGAACAGTCAGAAAAATACAAGAATGAAGAAAACAGCGATGAGATAAACCGAGAGCTTGCAAAGCTTATCTATGAAGTTGCATATGATGATATGCACAGAAGCATTGACGCTTATCTTGCTGAAAAAAATCCCGAAGTTGAGCAGAAGCTTATAAATGTCCGCAAGAGATATGAAAATCTCAATTTCAGTGGCGGAATTGAAATACTTCGTGAGATTATAAAAGATAACCTTTTCGCATGGATTGGTGACGAAAAGACAGAATACAAAAGCTTTGGAACACCTGTTGAGCATGCGTTGTATGTTCAGGTCTATCATCCGGAGAAGGAACTGCGTCCGATATCCTGTGATCTGAGTGAAGTTTATTCACTTTACGGTTGGGGTTGTTTTCAGAAAAATAAGTTTACCGAAAGCATTGACGCTTTTAAAAAATCAATTGAGCTTAACCCTACAGATGCTGAAACATATATCAGATACTGCGAGCTTCTTAAAAAAATCAGTCAGCCTGATGAACTGAGAATCAATACTGATAAAATAATGCAGTTTGCAGTTACAAAACAGCAGCTTGGCAAAGGCTATTTTAATTACAGTTATTATTTTTCTGAAAAGAAGGATTTTGACAAAGCAGCGGCAATGCTTGAGATGAGCCGTATTTTTATGAATGATACAAAGCTTATTGAAAATGAATATAAGTATATCTCAAACTGTATCGGTATAGGAGCGCAGCCGCCTGAGCACAACAGAGGCGAGCTTATGGCAATAATGAATGCTGAAAATATACAGCCTGGGCCGTCTGCACTTGTTGTTGACACTGCATATTTCCTTGGAAAGCATTCTCAGCAGGAACTTGATTATGAAATGGCAAAGTATTACTATGAAATTGTATGGGAGCTTACTGAAAACGATGATATCAAAGACGAAATTGCTGAAATTGAAAGAACTATAAAGGATATGAAGGACTGAGAATCCATCTTCACAAGCGTATGCGTACGTCTTTCCAGCAAATTTTTTCGCATACTGCGTTAAAAATGCTTGCCATACACAAGTATGCCTGCGCATTTTTGCCTTGTCTGCGTAAAAATTGTGCT
>CAKSJL010000134.1 GCA_934463345.1 uncultured Oscillospiraceae bacterium
GCCTCACAGGGTGTTGCACGACTTGTATCCTTTGAGAATCAAGATATACTTATGAGAAAATATATCACTCAAGGTATCGGTTATTATGGTAATACAGAAGACAATTCAGCATTAAAAGAAACAATTTCTTTCGGCAGCTTTCATAGAACTGATGCAGGTACTGATGTTTACATAATAGGATTTACAGAAAATTATGAATGGGCAGATGACGTTATTAAAGCAATTCTTGATGGATTCCTGATATCAATAATTAATAATGATTTGACAGTTACAGTAGATACACACGAAATAAATTCTAAAAGTTTGCCAAAATATATTGAAAAATACAGAGAAAAAGCAGAACTAGCATACAACTATTACCAAGTACTTACATCTGATAAAACCATTGAATTTTCTGAAAATTTTATGAAGCTTGGAAAGGTAACACTTAAAGTTCTTTTAGGTCCTGATCTTAAAAGAAGAGTGCTTGTAACCCGAAAAAACGGAATGAAAATATTTGATAAAGATAGAATTTCAGGAACTATTTATTTTGCCGGCATATTAATGCTTGAAGATGAAAACATCAATTCATATTTTCGTGAAATGGAGACACCTCAGCATGATGACTGGCAGCCCTATCGTCACTCTAAACCAGCAGAAGCAAAAAAATACAAAGCAGAACTTTTTAAATGGGTAAAAAACAATATATTTGAATTAGGCAAAGAAAATATTACAGATGAAACCGATGCTGAAGGTATGGGAGATTATATTCCAGATGAAATATTGATTGCGGGTGATAATGAAAATACCAATAAAAACGAAACACTGGAAGATAAGACTAAATCAATTGAAATTTCCGAAATTAAAAACGTCAGTATAAAAAAAGGATTTCAGCACTATAAAAGTGCCGGTACAGAAGGAGAAATTGAGGTTCCCGGATTCTATGACGAAGAAAATGAAAATTGGAAAGCACATATTCCCAATGGAAATCCTAACGACACGACAGGTGGAGCAGGAACATCTGTAACGGGCAGGGAAGATCAGAACAGTAACAGTAGAATCACAAAGAATACAGCCATAAAGCCAATGGGTTTAAGATTATATATGTCTGACTATAAGAACAAACAATATACACTTATTTTTTCTCCCGAAAAATCGGCAATTCAGTCGTATGTAAAATTATCCGTTGCGGGAGAACAGTCAAATATTAAAATTCCTGTTAAATCAGCACACCTTGCAAATATAACAAGCATTTCTCTTCCAATTAAAAATAACAAAATATTACTTGGAAAAATAATAAAAAAAACTAAAATTGCAATTAATTTTGAAATAGAGTATGATGATACATGCTCTATGGAGGTAAACCTTTATGGAATTAAAATATAAGCTATTCCCCTACCCTGTTCTATGGAACGTACTTGACGATTATAAAACGACTCATTTTATTTCAAAAATCAATGTTAGCAAGACAATAAAGAGAATTAAAATTTCATGTGAATTTGATATGAATAACATCGAAATTGAAAATCACATAAAATCCAGAAATGCAGAATATCTGGTTCATATTGAATGTTCGCAGACTGCTTATCGCAATGTTATCTGTACCTCTGAAAACAATATTGAATGTGAAATCAAAGAATCCGACCTGAATGGAAAAGTCTCTGTCTGCACATTTATTGTTGCAAAAAAGCATATCAGTTCTTTTAAAAACTACGATTTTAACGATGATTATTTAGACGTTACTTTTAAAATTGAAAGAGGTGCAATTATTGCTATAGGCAGTCAAGCGCAGATAAAAATTGAAAAAAATTCTGATGAATTGACTAATCTCCCCTCCATTTTTTCAATAATCAGAAAAAATACAGATGAACGTATTGGGATGCAAGTAGAAATGGCATCTGATAAAATCAGAATATGCCTGAACAAAGAGGATTATTCTTCATATCAATTGATATGCAAAATGCAGGGACTAAACCAAATCATGCACTCGTCATTGATTTTTCCGGCACTTATCTATGTTTTTGAACAGTTAAAACTTTCATTAAGTGAATATGAGGACTACAGATGGTATAAATCAATTACGGTTGTATTAAAAAAGTATAAATTATCACTTGATGAAAATTTACTTCAAAATAAAACTTCAATAGAACTTGCACAGATTCTACTTGATATGCCAACTGAAAGAGCTTTTAATGCACTCATTGCTTTAAATAATTCTGAGGAGGAATATTTATGAAACTTTATTTTCTAAAAGAAGATGCGTTGTATCAGCTTAAATCAAATACAGAATACAACGAAAAAAACTATTCTTCTGATTCAAATGACTGGGTATATAATTATTTCTGTAAAGATTACGAACCTTTTCTTGAATTCAAACATGAAGTTCCAGATTTTGAAATGTTTATGGATTCTGATCACCCAGAAGGTACTGACGCACGCAACGCTCAAATTCTATATACTGCATTAAAAGACATTACAAACTCTCAGGCAACTGACGAAAGACTATGGTCGGGACTTGCACATGGTCAGCTTTGGAACTATATGCAGTACAGATTGAAAACTTCGAGCAAAAGTATAAACTCTGAAAGTATTAAATCTAATTTTTTCTTTAAGCAGGGTGCAAGAAGATCTCTTATTGTTAATACATTATCAAGATTGTGGTGGGCTGCAAAACAAACTTACGATGAGAATAATCCTGAAAACCCTTTTCATTTGATGAAATATTTTGAAAAAGATTTTTACTCAAAAGCTTTTTTGCTTTTATCAAGTAATTTTAGTAATAATCCCAAAATTACTCATGCTTTAATTAGTGCAATTATGATGTTAGAAGAGAAAGGAATTAAAGTCACGACTAATCAATATAAGCAACTAATTATATATGTTAATATGCTTGGTGGAATATTTATTTTGGATTATCTTTCAAAAAAAGACCTGGAATATAAAATTATAAATCACTACAAATCAATATATAAATCAAAACAATATGCAATGGTCTAAATAATAAAGAAGCAAAATACATAAGGCTGTATAAATATATAAAAATGTTGATAACAGTCCGAAAGCTAAATATTACTTTACAAATGGATATAGGGACTATGTTGATTATAGTTTTATTCAGGCAAACATATGTGAAATATATACGATAAAAACAATACTTTTCCAGTTGAAGGAATAAACACAGGCATAGGGCATTATATCTAATTATTAAATCACAAAATCTTTTTTACCTTAAAAAAATCAGGAAACCAAGATTTGTTTTATATTTTTTATGTAAGCTTACAATGCCTTCAATAATGTAAAAAGGAAATTCAGAAAAATCGAAATCCAAAATCAATAGAACTGCCCTTTTGTGTACTGAATTTTTTTGATCTGCGCTTTACAGCCACACTTTTTAAAAAAATATAGTTGACATATTTCTGAAGTTAATGCATAATGAAAAAAATAATTACTGTATTCTCAGTTTATCATAATCTACAGATTTAACATTGAAATTTAACAACAATCCTGATAAGTTCAATAAAATCGAAAGACTTTACCCTCAAGAGTAAAGAACCATTTCTTTTGAATATTCAAAATTAAACAAAGTTATTGAGGACAACAAGTAATTATTCAAATTGAAACTCACACATA
>CAKSJL010000135.1 GCA_934463345.1 uncultured Oscillospiraceae bacterium
GATAATGCAAGATGCGAGAGTATATGGGCAAGAATGAAGGAGGAGTTGTTTTATAACAGAGGAAGAAGATCCGAAAATTATACGATTGAAGAATTAAAAACAATGGTCTGGCGATATTTCATGAGCTACTGGAGCAACCGCAGAATCTGCTCGGCAATCGGTGGTATTCCACCAGCTGTAAAACGGCGCAGGTTCTATTCTGCTTTGACTATCGCTGCTTAACTTCAAAATCCTTGCGGTTAATGTGTCAAGTTTTATTGACAATTTCATTATGGCATTGTCTAAAAAAAAAATACAGGAAAATGACTTGTAATCAAAACATATCCATATCGCTTTGAGAAGCAAGTTCATTCCATCCTGAATACTCATCATTTTCACGTTCTGTGAACATATCATTGATAATAGTAAGCAAATCCAACTCGGTCATAGAAAGACCGAGCTGTTTGCATCTCAGGAGGGAAAGAGGGGTTGTCATCGAGCGGTGTTTTTTAGACTTAATCTGCGTGGCAGTGTTCAGTAGCCGATTGTAGATAACCTTGCTAACTTCATCATAAATCTTACTACAATCACAGGATATATGGGTTGCAATGCGATAATAATTGTGAATCCCGAAAACAATAATATTGTAATCTGTGCTTTATAGCCACACCTAACGATTTTTTCCTGCGTTTACTTGATGTTACGTTTTATCACAGAGCGAACACTTGCACCCTGCTAATTTTTTCGCTTTTCTCATACTTATATCACTATATTATGCGCTATTTGTCCATATCTAAAGCGATTATTTCCTTGACCTTTGCCGAAAAAAGTAGTAAAATTTAATTAGCCTAAAAAAATGGAGGAAAAATCTTATGTCAAAAAAATTTATTGTTGAAACATCAGCAAGACACGTTCACCTTTCACAGGAACATCTTGAGATTCTTTTCGGTAAGGGTGCTGTTCTTACAAATAAAAAGGATCTGTCACAGCCTGGACAGTTTGCGTGTGTTGAAAGAGTTACAATTGTTGGTCCTAAGAAGGAAATGCCAAACGTTTCGATTCTGGGACCAGTTCGTCCGGAAACACAGGTTGAGCTTTCTGCAACTGACGCCAGATCAATTGGTATAACAGCTCCTATCAGAGAATCCGGAGACGTTGCCGGTTCAGGTGCCTGTAAGATAATTGGTCCGGAGGGTGAAGTTGAAATCAGCCAGGGCGTAATTATTGCAAAGCGTCATATTCATCTTACACCGGAAGCTGCTGCTGAAATGAATGTGAAGGATAAGGATATTGTCTGGGTGAAGCTGGATACTGATGGAAGAAAGGCTATTTTAGGAGATGTTGTTGTAAGAGTATCTGAAAAGTATGCTCCTGCAATGCATATTGATACAGATGAGTCAAATGCTGTCTGTGCATTTAATGGTCTTGAGGGCGAAATCGTTTCAATCTGATATAAGAACCTGTACATAATTTCTATATGGACAGATTCTAAGTGAAAAGCTGATGCTTAAAAACATCGGCTTTTTATTTTTAAAGACAGCTTTTATATGCAGATGTCATCTGGATTTTTCTCGAAAATGTAATCTGAATGGTTGACAAAAATGGAAAAATGATTTATAATATTATGATAGAATATATTAAGACGGATAGTATCATAAACTGATTTCCTGTCCGCCGGATTTTTAATAAGGAGTTTATTGGCTATGGCAAAAAAGCAGATATCCAGGGAAGGCTTTGAAAAGCTGCAGGAGGAGTATACACGCCTTGTAACCGTAAGACGTGCCGAGGTTGCCCAGAAGCTCAAGGAAGCCCGTTCTTTCGGTGACCTTTCAGAAAACGCCGAATATGACGAAGCAAAGAATGAACAGGCTCTTCTTGAAGCTCAGATTGCTCATCTTGAAGAAACAATTTCAAATGCTGAGGTCGTTGAGGATGACAATATTTCTGTTGACGAAATTGGTATCGGTTCTATTATAAAGATAAAAAAAGACGGAAGCGACAAGATCGAAACTCTCCAGATTGTCAGCACAACAGAAGCAGATGTCGTTAACGGAAAAATTTCTGATGATTCTCCGATCGGCAAGGCTGCTATGAAGAAAAAAGTCGGAGATACATTTATTGTTGAAGCTCCGGTGGGCGAACTTAAATTTGAAGTTATTGATATTTCAAAGTAAAATCTAACAATATTAATTGGCGGTGAAAATCAGACGATGAGTGAAAATCTGAACAACATGACGGAAGAATCTGTCGAACAGGATATTAACATATTAAAAAAGGTAAGACTTGAAAAGCTTGATGAACTTAAAGCAAATAATGCTGACCCGTACCAGATTACAAAGTATGAGGTTACTGGTAAAAATGCTGCTCTTAAGGCTAAGTACGAAAAGGATGAAGCTGCTGCAAGAACTGCTGCCGGAGATGATGAGGAAAAATTTCAGGCAGAGCTTGATAAGCTGAAAGAAAAGAAGGTTTCAATTGCCGGCAGAATCATGAGTTGGCGTGATATGGGAAAAGCTAACTTTATCGATGTGAGAGACGGTTCAGACAGAATCCAGGTATATGTAAGAATGAACGATATCGGCAAAGAGGAATTTGCTGAGTTCAAAAAGTGGGATATCGGCGATATCGTAGGAATTGAGGGATTTGTTTTCAGAACAAGAAAGGGTGAAATTTCCGTTCATGCTGAAAAAATTGTTCTGCTTTCAAAGTCACTGCTTCCTCTTCCGGAAAAATGGCATGGGCTCAAGGATCAGGATATACGCTACAGACAGCGTTACCTTGATCTTATTGTTAATCCGGACGTTAAGGATACATTTGTAAAGAGAAGTCTTGTACTGCGTGAAATACGAAATTATCTTGACAATCTCGGCTATATTGAGGTTGACACGCCGGTTCTTCATACACTTGAAATAGGCGCGGCAGCAAGACCTTTCAAAACACACCACAATGCGCTTGATATAGATATGTATCTGAGAATCGAAACAGAGCTTTATCTGAAGCGTCTTATAGTCGGCGGGTTTGAAAAAGTTTATGAGGTCGGACGTATTTTCAGAAACGAAGGTATGGATACATCACACAATCCGGAATTCACCTCTATCGAAATGTATCAGGCATATACAGATTACAAGGGCATGATGGAGCTTATTGAAAATATGTACGAAACTCTTGCTTTGAAAATCTGCGGAAGTACAACTGTTTCATATCAGGGTGAGCAGATTAATCTTGCTGCACCGTGGGAAAAGCTTACTATGGCAGAAGCAGTCAAGAAGTATGCCGGCGTTGACTACAATGACTGGGCAACTGACGAAGAAGCGCGAGCATGTGCAAAGGCAAAGGGCGTTGAAGTTGAAGAAGGCGAAAATGCAACAAAGGGACATGTTCTTATTGCATTTTTCGATGAATTTGTTGAGTCAAAGCTTATTCAGCCAACTATAATTTATGATTATCCGGTTGAGAATTCTCCGCTTGCAAAGAGAAAACCTTCTGATCCTGCGTTTACTGAAAGGTTTGAATACTTTATTTATGCAAG
>CAKSJL010000136.1 GCA_934463345.1 uncultured Oscillospiraceae bacterium
TGATTCTATCAATTATCAGGAAAACAATAACAGTACAATTTCGCTCAACTGGAAAAATGATGGTGAAAGCGTTATCAAGGAAGTAGGTGTTTTTAAGGCTGCTGCTGATATTATAAACGGAAGAGGTCTGGGAGCAATGTCTTCCACTGAATCAACTGCAAACGGATTTCTGTATTATCAGGATAAACTGGATTCCTTTGCATCACAGCTTACAAAGGTGCTTAATAATACAATTCCTGCTGAATTTGATGCGGACGGTAATGTTGTTTCGTATAAGAAGCTTGTCGGTGAAACGGTTGAGAATGATACAGGCTATGATGTTTATCCGGAAAGACTTACAAGTGCTGCTAATATCGGAATCACAAAGGAGCTTATGAATGATTCTTCGTATTTGATAAGTGAGGATAATAATGTTAATAATACTTATCTGCTTGAACTTGTTAACAAACTTACAAAGGATCAGCATACGTTCATTTCCGAAAGTGATAAATTTACCGGAACATTCCAGGAATTTGTTGCTGATTATACAGGTACATTGGGAAGTGAAATTTCATATACTGAAGGACGGTATAAATCATCGCTTACTATGATAAATGAAATTCAGGATAGTCGTGATGAGATTTCCGGCGTAAGCGAAGGCGAGGAAACGGTGAATATGATGACCTATAACAGAGCATATCAAGCTGCGGCAAGAATGATGACTGTTATGGATGATCTGCTTGATGTTTTGATAAACAAGATGGCAGTCTGATTATGAAAGGAGTTTTTTAAATGAGAGTTACAAATAATGCTATGACACGAAATTATTTGAAAAACCTGAATAATAATCTGTCACTGCTGAATGAAACAAGCAATAAGCTTGAAACGGGACGTAATTTTAATAAAATGTCTGAAAATGTTTCTGATGGAACAAGAGCGCTGAACGTCAGAACACAGATGTATAAAAACGAACAGCTTCAGAGCAATGTAAAAAAATCCGGCGAGAGTCTGAGCGTTGCCGAAACAAATATGATGTCACTTGAGGGAATACTTAATTCTGTAAATGAACAGACCATAAGAGCGCTTAATGGTCCTTATGAGTCAGTGTCGGAGATCTACTCCATTAACTTTGATTCTCTTAAAAATCAGGTTATTGAATTTGCAAACTGCAAATACAATGATATGTATGTTCTGGGAGGAACTAATAATAAAGAAGTTCCATTTGAGGTTAAAGACGGTGATCTTTATTATAATGGCGTAAACGTTAACGACGTTCAGAAGCAGGATGGAGTTTTTTATGCCAATGGTGAAAAGGTTCCGTACAGCGACAGCATTTATATGGATATTGGTATCGGGCTTAATGTGAAAAATGGTGTGGTTGATCCTCGTTCAGCTTTTAATATGTCTGTTTCCGGACTTGACGCACTGGGGTACGGAACTTCAGAAATTACATATCAAGACAGGGATGGCGTGGATCATACAATCGAAGTTCCTAATAATGCATATGAGCTTCTTGATGAAATGTCAAAATGCCTGAAGGAAAAGGATTTTGATAAGTTGGGCGCTTTAAACGATCATCTTCGTGGTACTATTGATGATCTTGTTACTGAAATTGCTGATGTCGGAGTCAGAACAAATTATCTTGAAAACCATACAGGCAGACTTGAAGATGAAAATTATTATATGACTGATATTCAGAGTAACCTTGAATATATAAAGGATACTGACGAGCTTATCAATCAGAAGATGCGTGAATATTCATGGCTGCTTACTTTGCAGTACGGCGGAAAGATCCTGCCGCAGTCGCTTATGGATTATGTTAAATAAGGTGATAATTTAATTGGTGGATTTTTGGAGGTGTTATTATGCAATTGTTAAAGATTAGAACTATTCCGTTGGAATATGATGTGAAAATTCAGAATGCGAAGCTGAGTGTTGAACAGACTGAATCAGCAAAACTTAGCCAGCATACAACACCGTTGCAGATCAATACGAAGACTGAAAATGTTAAAGTCAGAATGGACTATTCGGCAATGAGAAGCAGTATGGGGATGAAAACACCTGCTGATGTTGCCAGAGAAGCTCCTGCAAAAACTCAGCAGACTGCAAATGAGGTAACTGCTGAGTATGTAAGGCAGGGAAATGCCATGACTCAGCAGGGAATGACAATTTCTCAGTATGTAAAACAGAGAATTCTGAACGAATCAGTCCTTGACACAAATATTGGTGTTGCACCTGCTGTGCCTATTGATATTTCGTGGGAACCGGCTTCTACAAAAGCTTCTGTCAGAAAGAGCAGTGTTGACGTTGATTGGTCAAAAGCAGCGAAAAAAATGGAATTTATTCCAAGCAGCTTTAAACTTGTTGTAAGGCAGCTTGCTGATGTAGAAATAGAATATATCGGAGGACCGCAGTATGTTCCACCAAGTGCTGATCCAAACTTTGAGGAAAAATAAAATTATCGGACTGTTCAAATATAGAAAATGATTTGAACAGTCCGATTTTTAAAAATTCAATTCAGAACGGAGAAAAAAATGAAAGTATTGACAAGAGATTTTGGTGAAGTTGAAGTAACTGAAAATGATGTTGTAAAATTCGAGCAAAAAATATTTGGTTTTGAAGATTACAGTGATTACATAATTTTGTATGATGATGACTTTAACGGAGAGTATGCATGGCTGCAATCAGTTAAAGAGCCGGGACTTTGCTTTATTATTGCTAATTCCGAGCTGACAGTCAGCAACTATGAGCCTGAATGTGAAAAGGAAGCTGAAAAAATTATAGGTATGGGAAAATATGAGTATTGGTTTGTTATGGTTGTAAAGGACAACATTAAAGAAAGTACAATAAACTTGAAAAGTCCTGTCGTGATAAATACTGACAATCACAAGGCTATGCAAATAATTCTCGAAAAAAATTATCCGGTAAAGTACTATCTTTTTAACAATGGAAAGGAGCAACAATAATGCTAATACTTTCAAGAAAACCGGGAGAAGCACTGAATATTAATGAGGAAATTGAAATAAAAATCATTGAAATTAATGGTGA
This sequence comes from uncultured Oscillospiraceae bacterium, assembly GCA_934463345.1. Lineage (GTDB taxonomy): Bacteria > Bacillota > Clostridia > Oscillospirales > Ruminococcaceae > Porcipelethomonas. The sequence continues at coordinate 3,028 of CAKSJL010000136.1, forward strand.
CAAGGTTAAAATAGGTATCAGCGCTCCGGGAAATGTAAAAATACTGCGCAGTGAGTTGTGTCAGACAATGGAGAGCAACAAAGATGCTGCAACAGGTGTTACACCAAAAAAACTTCTGGACATGCTTTCGGATACTGGAAAATAAAGGCTTGTTACATTAATGAATATATTTTATCATTTCGAGACAGCCTAACTTAATAAAATCAGCAAGCTCTTTCTGTTCACGTTCTTTAAGCCTTAGAATTTTGTAATTATATTTTGAACTTTTTCCAAACATAAGACCATTTGAGGCTAATTGGAGACTTATCTCAGTATCCTTTGAAAATACAGGAGCGCCGATTTTCAGCTTTATCTGGTCTTCATATTCGCACATAATCCTTGAACTCCTGAATGTAATGTTTTTCATTGAAAGAGAAGTTATGGTG
>CAKSJL010000137.1 GCA_934463345.1 uncultured Oscillospiraceae bacterium
CAAAGATACAGAATTTAAAGGTGCTATTCATGAATATTTATCGGCAGGTTTGCCACATGGCTGTTTTAGTACTGTTTTTCATCATTATGGTTACTTAGATAATGATCCACAATATTTAAAGAAAAAAAATGAAAGAAACTTGCCTCTTCTTTATAAGGAATTTGAAGAAAATCCAGAGGATCTGAGAACCGCAACTCAGATTATAGAATCATCAAATAAAGTTGATGAAAAATTTAAATATATCAAAATTTCAGAAAAATTAGAAGAACTGCCACAAAATCAATTCTATGTAAACAATTCAATGATTGCAGCAATAAGAATTTATGCCAATAATCATTATGAACATAAGGCTCTTGAAATTTGTGACAAATTTATCAAAAGAAAAGGAAATGAAAATACTGTTTCTCTTCTTGTTATTTACCTTGCAATTGCTGGAATTAACCTTAAATTTGACAATTATGAGAAAGCTGCCGAAGCTTTTGAAAAATACTTTGAGCTTTATGAGGATTACAAAAATTCAAAGCTTGATTTGCTTGATCTTAGGTTCAGCGTTATTAACGGAACAACTGAGTATGAGCATCAGCAGCACATGTTTTCATACATAAATTGTCTTTGCAAGCTTCAGAAATATGACAAGGCAACAGAAGCAATCAATAAGATTTATATTGACAAAATGGATGCTGGCGAACTTAGAAGTTACCTTTCAAATTATCGTGAATTGTTCAGAGAAAGCCGTAATTATGCTGATGCAGCAAGACTTTACGGTGAAATTCTTGAATTTAACGATATTGACAAAACCGGATTGATTCTGTTTATGCTTGAACAGTATTACATGGAACATGTAATGGAACGTGAAGCTTTCGTTGATGCAATGATAAGTTCTGGCGTAAATGGAAAGTACATCAAGCTTATGAGGCTTGTTCGTGACAGCGAGAATGGAATCGACATTGCGGACAGACTGGGTGAATTTCTCGAATCAGTTGATTCATGGAAAGACGGATATGCAGAATCTATTTATCTGGCAATGAAATACAATGTTGATTTAAACAATGTGATTTCAAAGTTCAGTCATGATATTCTCAAGTCGCATTTCCCAATTATAGCAGAAGCTCATAGCGATTATGCAAAAGTTGCTATGGGATATTGTCAGAATGTAGATTTAACATCAAGCATAAAAAGCATGCTCTGGATGGTTTCGGCACTTGAAACGGCTGTTCTTTCATCTCAGCGTTTGTATGCTGAGGAGAGAAAGGATTTGTATGATTTGTTTATCTGTACTCTTTCAGACTATGTTCTAAATATCTACAATCCAGACCTTTTAAACCCAGAGGATGCGGATGTTCTACCCGAGCTTCATCGTTTTGGTTACTACATGACGCTTGCTTTTACGGCAAAAAATAACAACGATTTAATTTCATACATAAGAATGTTAAAGGAAGCGCTCCGTTTGTGTGAACCTATGAAGGATTTGGTGTCATTCTATTTGAGCGAATTTGAGAAAGAAATAAAGTCCAGCTGATATGAAAAGAAAAATATTAATTTCATTTTTTGCAATGATTTTTTTGATTGGAATATGGGGTGCATTTACACGAAAAGGTCCAATTGAAAAGAATATTGGATATACCTATTTGTCAGATGGTGAAAAAACTGTTTCACTTGATGGCTATAAGGTTTCCAGTTATACGAATGGCAAAAATAAGAAATATGATTATCCGGACATACAGTCTAAAAAGAATAATCTTAATAAAGTTAATGTTTCAAAAGATAACAGCAATAATATGACATTGTCTTACAGTAAGGAACATTATGGGGATGTGACTTATTCTCTTTATGATTCTGAATTTAATGTGATCCTGGATAATGAAAATGCTCTTACTGTTCCAGGTGATGCCGATTCGCTCTATTATGTTTCAGTTCTGGTTTCATGGGGGTCTGAAAAGCAAAATGTAAGCATGGTCTATTATTTCTCAATACAAACTGAATAAAAGTTAAAATCGTCTTTTTGGTTTAGGTCAAAAAGGCGATTTTTTTATTGTCATGTGAGTTCTAAAAAGTAATATCGTTTCATAGAATTTGTTATAGAAAAATTTCTGATTTGAAAAGCTGAAAGGATGATAAAAGTGAATCGGAGGGAATCAGTTTTAATAATGAAAAATTATTTTCCTAATTTTACAGCAGAATCGTTAGAAAAGCTTTCTGACTTTGAAGCGATACACGAAATACGGTTGCGGACAGGCAGACCTGTCGGAATAGTTTCGTTTGGAAGTGAAAGATTTCTTACGGAAAAAGGAGGGCTTACATCTTATCCTGATATGTGCAGAAAGCTTTCTTCCGATGATATGGAATATTCCTTTAGAGCTGTATGCGACTACTCGATACATAGTTATAAACGTGAAATTTCAGAGGGTTTTGTAACTCTTGAGGGTGGGAACAGGGTTGGAATCTGCGGAACAGCAGTAGTTGACAATGGACATGTTTCAACCTTGAAATATATAAGTGGGCTTAATTTCAGAATAGCAGGTCAGGCAATCGGCTGTGCCGATAAGCTTTGCAGGGAAATAATTTCAAATGGTATTGAAAGTACGCTTATAATCGGCCCTCCTATGAGTGGTAAAACAACATTCATTCGTGATATGTGCCGAATACTGGGGGAAAGCAGGCATGTTTCTGTGATAGACGAAAGAGGAGAAATAGCGGCAGTCTATCATGGCATTGCTCAAAATAACATTGGAAAAATGACAGATGTTTTTGATGGCTATCCAAAGGCTGAAGGAATTATGACAGCTGTAAGAGTAATGTCTCCTGAAATTGTTGTGTGTGATGAAATTGGCGGTAAAGAAGATTGTGCAGCGCTTATGTCTTCAGCAAATACTGGTGTTAAAATCATAGCTTCAGCTCATGGGAATGATATTAAAAGCATAAAAGAAAGGAAATATCTAAAAGAGATTATTGAATGTGGAATTTTTAGGTATTGCGTTACATTAAAAGGTGGAAACAATATTGGAAAGCAGATAACATGTGAAAGGATAAATTAAAATGTTCAGATTAATAGGAGTTTTTTTGATTTTTTCTGCATGTTGTTCTATGGGATTAAATATATCATTCAGCATGAAAAGGAAACTCGAGAGGCTTGAAACAATTCGTAAAATGTCAAATGAAATAGCAACTCTTATAAGATACAGAAGTCTGACAGTAAGGGAAATTTTTCTTACACTTAAAGAAAATGATATTTACAGTGGACTGGTGTTTTTACATAATGCAGACTACAGTGATAAAAATTTCAGCGTTGATAAAATATGGTGCAAAGAAGTTGAAACAGATTTTACTCTGAGTCCGGAAGAAAAAAGTATTCTTTGTGAGCTTGGGAATCAGCTTGGAACGACTGATACAGAGGGGCAGCTTTCTAT
>CAKSJL010000138.1 GCA_934463345.1 uncultured Oscillospiraceae bacterium
GACGAATGGCGAAGTAAAAGTTTCGCCAGCCTTTTCAAAGGCTGTGGGTTTCCAAAGGGCAAAGCCCTTGGTCGTCCTCCGCAGAGGACGAAATCTTCTGCCTTAGAAGCGCTCCGCAAGAGGTGAATTTTCAGCCATCGGCTGAAAAGAGGAGACGCCCTGCAAGAGAGGGCGTCTCCTTATTTTAATTTCTTCAAATCTTCGTCTGCTGTGAAAGCTTTGGGGTTTTTCTGATAACATAATTTCTCATTGACAGCAGCGTTATACCCGAAAGCGCCGACATTGAAAAGATAACCCACTTTGTAACAGCATTCCTGCGCTTATATACCTCAGTATACGGAACAATTCCCAGCGCTATCATATTATCATGCTTCTGATACTTAACCATAACCTTTTTGCCTTCGTACACCGAGGAAAACCAACCGCTTTCCTCCGAAAACTCCTCTCTCGGAAACTGAACAGCCGAACCGTCCAGATAACTGTCAGTATGACTTATAAAGGTATACGTTTCCTCGTCAATAACAGCCAGATGTCCGCCACGCATTATCGGAATGCTCGTGACCGCCGTTGACAGCTTCGACATATCAAGCTGCTGCTGATACTCCTCAACGGAAAACCGTATCTGTATAACTCCAGCTTCATCAAGCCTTGACGAACCTGTCACGACAACATTTTTTCCCGCAGCCTCCGAAATAACCGCCTCCGAAAAAACCTTGTTATCAATCGCCGGCATAAATTCCTCCAGAACCGAGATTTCCTCTGATGACATGTCCGAGCTGTACTTGATTTTTCCACTCTCATCAGATATGCTTATAACGTCTGCGCCTATCGCAACACGCAGCTCCTCAAGCGATGATTCATCAGATATAATGCTTCTGTTTTTGGAAAGCATCATAGAAACGACCCTTGCTCTCGAACGGTAATTGTTATATATTTCCTCAGTCAGCTTTCTTGATGTTTCCATTTTGCTGTCAAGAGCGTCACACACGATTTCCAGCCGTTCCCCTATCAGCGCTCTTGCTGCGGAACGGTCTATAACTCCGGTTGCATAAAATGCCAGAGATGAAATAACAATCATACACACAACCGCCGGGATCAGGATAACTCTGTAATGACTTCTTCTCATTCGCCCACCGCTTTCAGATAATTATGGCAAATACCGCATAAAGATTGTGCGGCGTCACCTTAGACACTGAACAGGTTCTTACAACCTATCAACGTATTCCTTTATCTTATCATATGTTTCTTCGCTCAGAATATGCTCTATTTTGCAGGCATCCGTTTCAGCTGTTTCAGGAGAGACAGACAGTGCGCTCATAAGAAATTTCCTGATGTTAGTATGTTTCTCATAAACCGCCTCTGCTCTCTGCAATCCAAGACCAGTAAATGTAATCTGTCCGTTTGCGTCAACGTTTATGTAGCTATTTGATTTAAGTATTCTCACTGCCCGGCTTATACTTGCCTTTGAATAATTAAGCTCGTTGGCAATGTCGATTGATCTGACGCTTCCGTTTCTCTTCATAAGAAGCAGAATTGTTTCCAGATAATCCTCCCTTGATTCGGTCTGGTTCATAATACCTCCAATTTTCTCGTCTGAAAAGCTATTTGATTTTATTTTACCACACTTTTATGTTTATTGCAAGGATTTCGTCAAAATTTTCTGTATAAAACGCTTGTAATTTTCCTTATTATATGTTATAATAAAACAACGTACAAAAAACTTTATACTAAAGGAGAACCTATGATAATTAATCTTAAAAAATCTCTCGCCGGAGTTCTTGCTGCGGCTTTAACGCTCTCGTCCGTCCCGTTTTTCGGCGTTAAAACAGTCTCAAACGCCCCGGCTTTTTCTGTAACGGCGGAGGAAAACCAAACCGGAGACGTTACTCAAATTTCGGACTGCATATACTATAAAGACGAAGTTTTTTACAAAGACTCAAATTACACAACCGAATTTACAGAACTTGCAGACGCCGGAATAACATATGATCCACAATACAAGATGATAGTTTTTGACAACGTTAATTTAGAGACTTCAAACGCTAAATTTTTACACTTTTATTCAGACAATGCTTTTATTATCAGGCTTAAAGGAACAAACAAAATAACATGTACAGCTGAGAAAAATGCAGTATATAATCCTGATAATGGGACAGTGGTTACTAATCAATATTTAATACAAAATGGAACAATTGAAATACGTGGCGATGAAAATTCTTCACTTGAAATAGTAAATACAGCGGATGATACGGTTCGTATCAGATCAACGCTTGATTTACGTACAAATGTAACCTTCAACTTTAAAGCAGACGCTCAGGTAACAGGTCTGAATTTATATGAAGGCAGCAAGCTGACAATGATCAATCTGCCAACGCTCAAGTTAAATGTTGGCAATAATATAACCGCACCTGATAAATATTCTTTAACAGGTGGAAAATGCTACAAATTAAACGTAGCAAATTGGAATGAGATTCCATTCACAAGCGGTCAGGTCAATAAGATAGAATCATCATTGACCGAGGGCGGAACAATGGTTTTAGCTGATATGTCAGGAGAACCGTCGTATGTCACGATGCGTTCTGAAATAAACGCTGAAACCGGCAAAGACAATTTCTGGATATATTTTTACTGTCCGGAGTCGATATCCAATCCGCAGGTCACCATTAAGCGGAAAGCCAATTATTCAGACAGAACAGAAACAATAGAGTACGAAAATCTGGAAGTTGAAGAAGCTTCTCTGGATAACAGCATTGCTACTCACAGGGTCAAATTCAATGTGGCAATAAAAGAGTATTATGACAACTTTGAAATTTATGTCAATAATAAAAATATAACGCCGGCAGATAATTTTAATACTCAGAAAGCCTTTCTTCTTGACAAAAATTTTATGACAGACTTAGCCGACGTTGCAGCATACGCTATGACCTATTTTAACTACAATATTCCACATGAAATGGCTAAATCATGTGAAAGTTTATTTACCGATAATAATTATTACAATAGATTAGCTGATGAAATTGAGCAGAAAAACGGCAAAAAAATCAAAAATGCAACGGATTCCCAGAATTATATTGGTTCAACCTTGCTTCTGAACCATGAAGTAACTCTCTGTCATTATTTTACTACCGACACTGATTTTACAGTTATAGATAACAGTGGAAAAATTAAAGTTGAGGATGTTGAAATTGATGGCAGTACTTTCAAGGTATTGAAGCTCTGCGATGTAACTCCAACAAAATATGGCGATGTCACAGAAGTAACCCTTAAATATGATGATGGAACAGAATGCTATGTCCGTTTC
>CAKSJL010000139.1 GCA_934463345.1 uncultured Oscillospiraceae bacterium
CATCTGAACCTATAAGCTTTACAATCTCCATAAGTTGGTTTTCTTCTACAAGAATATTAGAAATTTCCTGACGATACGTCATAAATTTATCGCCGGCTTCTTTTTCGTAAAAAGGCGCAAGATCATCTACATATTCGCTGTAGCTTGTGGTCCAGTTAATTGCAGGATAATGTCTTGCATATGCAAGCGCCTTATCAAGCGCCCAGAAACAGCGTACAAAACGTTTGGTATTCTGAGTTACCGGCTCTGAAAAGTCAGAACCCTGCGGCGAAACCGCACCAATTATTGTAACTGAGCCTTCTCTGCCGGACAATGTTCTTGTATATCCCGCACGTTCGTAAAATTCTGCAAGCCTTGAAGGAAGATATGCCGGAAATCCTTCCTCTGCCGGCATTTCCTCAAGACGTCCTGATATTTCACGAAGCGCTTCTGCCCATCTAGAGGTTGAATCCGCCATAATAGCTATATGATAGCCCATATCACGATAATACTCAGCAAGGGTGATACCGGTATATATTGACGCCTCTCTGGCTGCAACAGGCATATTAGAAGTATTGGCAATCAATACTGTCCTATCAGTAAGCGGACGGTTTGTCTTAGGATCAATAAGCTCAGAAAATTCCTCAAGAACCTGAGTCATTTCATTGCCACGCTCTCCACAGCCTATATATACTATAATATCCGCATCACACCATTTTGCAAGCTGATGCTGAGTCATAGTTTTTCCTGTTCCGAATCCTCCGGGAATTGCGGCAGTTCCGCCCTTGGCGATTGGAAGAACTGTATCAATTATTCGCTGACCAGTTATAAGCGGACGGGAAATAAGCAGTCTCTCATCTACAGGACGTGCCTGACGAATTGGCCACTTCTGACAAAGCGTCAGCTCATGTACCTTTCCCCTGCTGTCCTCAATTTTGCAGACAGTATCATTTACCCGATATTGTCCATTATCAGCTGTCCAGACAACCTTTCCTGAAAGCAACGGCGAAAGCATGCAGTAATGTCGTATAACCGGTGTTTCCGGACAAGACGCATAAATCATTCCGCCTGTCAGTTCATCACCGCATTTTACTTCAATGGTAACATCATAAAGCTTATTGAGATCCACCGGTGAAACATCTGCACCCTCACCGATAAAAGCACCAGACAATTCTTTCATATCCCTGAGAGGTCTTTCAATACCGTCAAAAATATTTGAAATAATTCCCGGACCCAGAGTTGCGCACATAGGAGCGCCAGTTGTATAAACCGGTTCACCGACTTTCATTCCGGTGGTACTTTCGTATACCTGAATCGTTGTATACTCGTCGGTTATGCCGATTACTTCGCCTATAAGACGTTTGTCGCCTACATAAACCATCTCAAGCATGGAAAATTCATCAGTATCACGAACACGCACAACCGGTCCGTTTATAGAGTATATTTTATTCAAGAAAGTCACTCCTTTTTTCAGTTTCCACTCTTGAAACTGTATCTGCTGCTGAAGGATTTTTTTTGTTCCTCCAGTTCGCTGTCAAAGGTCTTGTCAATAATCAGCCCCTGTTCATCGTCAACAAGCATAAGTCCGCCAAGCTCAATACTTTCGTCAGTTCTGAATTTATAATTATATTTTTCAGTAATAATAATGCCGTACTTTTCATCCTTTGGTGAAATGACAACAACAGCCGAATCGGAAAGCTTTTCACCTTTTACTGCTTCAAGCAGATAATCACCATACTTTTCAGAAGCAGCAAAATCGTATATTTTCTTTTTTACATTTGCAAATATTTCATTTGCAAGCACTTCACGATGCTTCAGGACATCCATGCGGCATTTCTGTTCCTCAAGCGCATAAAGCCTGCGGTATCTGGATTCAATATCCCTTACAGACTTCTGTATCTTATTAAATGCATCCAGAAGCCCATCATCCTCAGTTTTACTGAGCTTTTCACTGCTTAAACGGTTCGCCTCGTCAATTATGCTGCTGATATGTTCGTCAACCTCAGAATTTACAGACTCAGTAAATCTGTCAAGCTTCTGTATAACCTGTACCTCGTCCATAAAGCACCTCCGTTATGCCGTAAAACGACATTCTTTAAAATTTAAGTCCTATAGCATCACTTACATACTTTTCAATTGAAGATGTTAACTGTGATGTTGCATGACGATCAGGAATCTCAACAATAAGCGGAGATTTCCTGTTAAGCTTAATGTCATACACATAGCTGCTGCAAAGCTCAATGAGTTTTGCTGTCATAAGTATTACAGCGATATTTTTGTTTTCCAGAGCCTTGTCAAGCTCTCTTTTAACTTCATCAGGTTCATGCACAACGACTCCGTCAATTCCAGCCAGGCGCATCCCCATCTGTGTATCTATATTATCGCTGATCAGATAAAACTGCATTTTTCTTCACTCGCCTTAAAGCTTATTGAGAATCATGAATGAAATAAGGAATCCATAAAGCGCAACACCTTCGCCAAGCGCTACAAAAATAAGTGCTTTTGAAAATGATTTAGGCTCTTCTGCAACAGCGCCAATTGCCGCAGGAGCTGCTGAACCTACCGCAATACCGCATCCAATCGAGCCAAGTCCGACCGATAAAGCAGCCGCAAGATATCCCATTCCGGCATTTCCTATTGTGTTTGACACTGCCTCTGCCGTCTCAGCATTTACAAATCCGCCCACCGGAAAGATAACTGCAAGGGCAAGTACTGCAAAAAATGAACAAAGATTAACGATAAAAGCTTTTTTTGCTGCATTATTATTCTTTCTCTTTTTAAGAATAACAGCAACAGGCAAAATCAGCATTACAACTGCAAAAAGCGGCAAAAGCATAATCTCCAGAATATTCATAAAACATTACTCCTTTTTACTCAATATTGGTATCGTAGTTTATTTTTACAGGCTCAAAAGGCTGACCATTTCCGTCATAAAAACGTGAGAATATCTCATAAAACTCCAGTCTTAATACCTGAATACCAACAATAAGTCCTTCCATACCCATTACAAATATATTACCAACCACTATAATTATTGGTGATACTCCCTTAGCAGCTGTCTGTGATAGAAGCATTACAACAGACATCATTCCGGCATGTGAAAATACAAAACCGCCGATTCTGACAAAAGAGAGAGTATTTGTTGCGTAGCCAAGCATAAACTCAAAAACCTCAAAGAAATTTGAAGCTATAAAATCTCCAATTCCGCCCTCAAGGTGAAATTTTTCACCCTTCATAATACATCCAAGCGGTTCACGAAAAAACATTACGATAAGCGGCACAATGATAAGACATATAACGTATGCTGTACTG
>CAKSJL010000140.1 GCA_934463345.1 uncultured Oscillospiraceae bacterium
TTTCATCTTGCTGTTTTCAATTTCAGACTTCATTCCCCTAAACGTGAATTCCCTCTTGGTCTTGTTGATTTCTTATAATATCCTTGGTTGGACACTCCGCATATTTGCTCTTTGGTAAGGAAGAGGTCGTCGGTTCAAGTCCGATAAACAGCTCCAGAGATAAATGATGCGCATATCGAAATAACGCCGTTTGCAGTGTTTTGCAAGCGGCGGTGTTTTTTGCTTTAATATCATCTTACAGATACCAAAAAGAAGTACCGCACATTTCTGTACGGTACTATTTTTAATTATATTCAACTGTAAATTTCGGTGATTTCAAGCCAAGATAACCTCTGAAATCGTTTCCTTTAACTGTTACCTGACCGTCAACTACAACATAAGCTGCATATCCTCCGTCCCCCTCGATTATTGAAACCCAGTTGTTCGGATCGTCGGACAGAGTTATGCCCAGGCATGATTCCAGGTCTGATTTGACCTCAGCTGCGCTTATAACTGTAGCTGTTCCGTAATGCGGATCACAACTGCTGTCGTATTCGCATGGTACGCTTCTCAGATATGGGATATCCTGATAGAATATGTCGTAGCATGAGGCAGAGCTTCCGCCGCTTGACGCACTGAACATTGAAAGCGCAAAGCTTCCGTCATAATAAAGCGCCTCGCCGTAGACAGATTTGACAGCATCTATAACATTCTGCGGAGGATTAGCTTTCGGATAAAGATCCGGTGCATTTCCGCCCTTGTACATTATGTATGTATAGACTGCAACAGCCTGTGCCCTTATTGCTTCGTTTGACATAGATCCGCCGACTTCATTGTATGTTACCATGGAAACTATGTCCAGAACCTTTCCGGTAACTCCGCCGGCTGATATTTCTGCATCTTCCTTTATACCAGTATTCTGGAGATATGTTCCCGGATAATAGTGTCCGAGTATCTGCTGATAGTTCCAGCCGGAATATGTCGCATAGTGGTTTGCGCCGTTCTGGCTCATTCCAACGCCATGACCATAGCCGTATGTTGTAAATACAAAATTTCCAGGTTCAACGTCAACAGGCTCTGCATCCGGTCTCTGAACAGGCTCTTCCGGCATTATCTCCGGAACGATCTGTATAGCCTCATAGTCTGAATCAGGCTCAATATAGCTTATTCCGGTATCGTTTATAACAATGCCGTTGTCCTCTTCCGGTTCGGTCGGGGCTTCTGTCGGAACTTCAACAGTTTCGTAGCTTACAACCGCAAGCTCGTCGCTGTAATCGGACAGATCAGCCTTCCACCATGCCGAAACCTCATATTCGCCGTCGTCATCCTGTGCATCACTGCCGGACGGCTTTGAGTATTCTGCAACAGCCATAACAGCCTGTGTCCTCTGCTGTTCATCCGTTACGGCTGAAACGTTCCAGGGCTTTATAAGCGCAGTCAGTGCACCGCATCCTGCAATTGCCGCCGCCGTCAGAATAGCTGCCGCTTTTGAGTGTATTCGTAATTCCATTGCTTTTCAATCCACCTTAAATCGGTTTTTACTGCTCCTCTTCGCTTTCCTCATCAGAGCTGTCGTCACTGCCTGCGCTGTCGGAGGAGTTTCCCTGGGCCTTTTCTATATTGTCAGGAGTTTCATTGTCACGCAGTCTCCTTGCAACAATAAGCAGACGTGAATTGTCCTCGTCCATGTAGCAGGTCTGGAGGGTAAGAAGCTTGTCGCCGTATGCCACGTCAATATCCGGTGATATTATGGATCTGTCGTGAACAACGCTTACATACTTGTCAAATTCCTCCTTGGTGTCAAGCTCTTCCTGATCCCAGTAGGCAAATTCCTCGCCGTATGCGCTTTCACCGTAATCTCCGGAGGTTATGAAGTAGCCGAAGATAATATATTTATAGTCCTTATAATTTGAACTGAACTCAATTATAGGATTTTCGTCATAAAATGAATCGTCCTGTCTGTAATAATGCAGAGTTGCAAATTTTGAACCGTTTAGCATATTGTGACCATAAAGTACAATATTTTCGGACTGCTTGCTTTCGTCCGCTTCAAAAACATCCCTGTAATCCATGAATATAGCGCCGGATTCAAGATAATTCCTGTCAATATCCTTGTGCAGATAATATGCATTTCCGTTTTCATCAAGATCCTCGCCGTCATACTGAACGACCGGATAATCAACATATGTATTGCTTATCTTTATATAGCCGACGATGTCATCATTCACCCGGAGCAGAACCTTTGCAAGACCAGTGAGTCCCGGTTCGTCCGAAAAGTCTGTGATCTCCGGAAGCGAAGGCTCGGTCGGCGCTTCTGTTACCGGTTCAAGAACATCCGCAGCAGAGCTTGCTTCCTTTTTTTCCTGACAGCCGCTGCTTGCCATAAGCATTCCAAGCGCTGCAAGTGCGCAGACAGCAGTACAGCCTATAGTTATTATACTTTTTTTTGTCATCATTTTGCTCTATACACCTTTCATACGTCCATTAGTTTCAGTTTGTAGTAAGCGGATAGCCTTCAAATTCGGCGTCCGGATCGTATGTATTATCATTCCATTCGTAATATATCGACGGCCAGAGTATATTCGGATTCTTTCTGACGCTGTCTGTGCCGGTTCCCTCATACGGATCTTCGCCGTCACGAACAAGTCTTGCCATAACAATAAGTCTGCCCGTATCAAAAATGCTGTTGCAGGTCGAGAGGGTCAGCAGCTGGTCTCCGTATCTCACATCAACGTCATTGAATGTCAGCGCACGTTTTTTTGCGTTGTTGACAAATTCATAGAAATCGTCCTCGCCCTCAAAGTTGAGTGTGTTCCAGCAGTCAAACTTGGTTTCGCTCTCATCCTCAGCGTCTATTATAAAATAAGCAAATATCTTGTATTTGTAGGTTTCATAGTTTGAGCTAAGCTCTATTATCGGGTGTTCGCTGTAATAGCCCTGTGCGTCCTCATAACGCTGGAGTCCGCCGAACATTGAGCCGTCCTTCATATCGTGACCGTAAACGATAAGATTCTGTGAATTTTCAAGAACCTTTACGCCGTCGACAACATAGTCAAAATAATTTCTCCAGTCGAGGAATATAGTTCCTGCCTTGGCGTCCTCCTTGTCTATGTTTCGTGTCAGGTAATATTCGTTTCCGTCCTCTTTTCTGCGCTGAACGACAGGATAGCTTATATCAGTGTCCGGGATTTTTATGTATCCGACAACGTCCTTGTTTCTTTCAAGAAGAAGCTTTGCGCCCTCTTTAAGCTCCCAGTTTTTAT
>CAKSJL010000141.1 GCA_934463345.1 uncultured Oscillospiraceae bacterium
GTTTGAATCATGAATACCGACAACAGGAGTGCCTGTTTTTGCTGCAAGTTCATAAAGCTTTGTGATCTTTTCAGCCTGGGCAAGTCCAACAGCACCGCTGTTTACTGACTTGTCCTGAGAAAAAGCATATACAGCGTTTCCGTTTACATATCCATAAGCCGTAACAACGCCGGTTTGAGCATTTTTTTCCTTTGCTCTGGAATTGATTTCACTGTACACACCATCATCAAACAAAAGAGAAAGTCTTTCTTTTGCCTGAACATTTGTATCATTCTCAATCTGCATATTATCTTTCCTTCCTTATGGGATTGAGCCCATTTGTCGTTTTGACAGGCAGTACTGACCATGAAACTAAAATATTTGTACAATATATACAAACAATGGAATTCATCAATCAATGCCTGACTAATATACCTTAATATTATACAATATTTTTATGAATAAAGCAAGTGTTTATTATAATTCTTTACATTTTTTACAATTATTCATGAAATCTGAAATATCATTAATTACTTTTTCAGAATCGTTTATAAATTTCAGAATTGAAAGCTTATCGTATTTTTTGTTATCACATAACCTGAATTCACAGCAGTTTATGCCTTTAAACTGTCCTTTGAACAGTATAGTCCTGATTATTCCATCGATCACATTCAAATCGCTTCCGTCATAATCGTGAATAGTTATTTTATCTTTTACAACAGAATATATACCATATCCGTCCACAATTCCAGAAGAAAACGATTCAATTATTTTTATATTTTCTTCATTAATTGACGACAAAATTTTTTCATATCCGTCAGTACTCTTTTTTTCATGAATTTCCAGCATACTAATCTCCGTTCTGCCGCTGATTTATTAACATAAACAGAATTAAAGCAACACCACACAAAGCCCGCCTGTCGGCTTTGTACTCACAATCTGCTTGCTGCTCTTCCGTTATATCGCACAGAAATTCCTTGACATACGACAGTATGACTGCGAAATTTCTCTACAATCTGCCGAAAAATCTGACTACGCACCTTACGCGCAAGATTTATGCGGTATTGCTTTAAAAATCTCCATAGCGGCTTAACAGAGATTTCCGATTTAGGTAGTCTGCAATAAAGAGCGCAGTAGGCTGCCCACTTGATTTTGCGTTAACCTTCCTTGCCGATTGCGTTTCTCATGGCTCGCAGTTCTTCGGCAGTAAGCTCTCTGTATGTCCCTGGTTTTAACATGCCAAGGCGGAGTGGACCAATGCTTATTCTGCGCAGTCGTGCAACTTCAAGACCTACAGCTTCGCACATACGTCTAATTTGTCTGTTTCTTCCTTCTTTTATTGTAATAAGCAGAACGACCCTACCCGGAGTTTTGTCTTTTACTATTACTGTTGCTGGCAGAGTTTTTCTTCCGTCAAGCTCTATGCCGTCTGAAAGAGCAACAAGCTGCTCATCGCTTATGTCAGGTCTTACTGTTACACGATATGTCTTTGCAATCTGTTTTGCCGGATGCATTATGCTGTTTGCAAAGTTTCCGTCGTTAGTAAATAGAAGAAGTCCCTCCGAATTGCGGTCAAGCCGACCGACAGGATAAACCCTTTCATCAATTCCTTCAAGAAGCTCTGTTACACATTTTCTTCCGAGTTCGTCTTTCATTGTTGTAACATATCCTCTGGGTTTATTCATCATTATGTAAAGGAATTTTCTGCTTTTAGGAATGTATATTCTTTCACCGTCAACGGTAATATTATCTCTTATAGTAGCTTTGTCGCCCAGTTTGACAGGATGACCGTTGAGTTTAACTCTTCCTTTGGATATAAGCTCTTCTGCCTTACGTCGTGAGCAGTAGCCGCAGTCGGCAATTATTTTTTGAATTCTTGTTTTTTCCACTTTAATTCTCCTAATTAAATAAAAATGCTTTAAGCCTTTCAAGTATTGATTTTTGTTTATCTGAGTCGATATCACTGTAGTCGGCCGGTTTCAGTGCTTTTACAGGGATACTTCCAATATATCTTTCGTCATAGTAATATTTAAGTTCGCCAATTTCATCACCTATACTTACTGGTGCATATATAAAAGGCATAATGTTAAGCTCCGAGGTAATACGATTTTCAGTTTTTCCGTCAGAGCCAAAGTTTATTTGTCCGTCAGCTTTTGCCGGTACCTGTTCAGTTTCAGAGCCTGCAACATTCACAGGAATTATTTCATCTGATGAAAGAGTTTCTGGAGTTAATATATTGAAACCATAGTCATAAAGCTTCATATGGTCGTTCCAGTCGTCTTTGTCATTCAGCGTTACGCATATCATTGAAACACCGTTACGTTCGCAGGCGGAAACAAGGCAGCGTCCTGCTTCATCAGTAAATCCTGTTTTTACGCCCTTTACGCCATCATACATACCCAGAAGCTTGTTTGTGTTTGAAAGCCAGCGTTCATACGGCGGATTTCCGAAGCACACCTTGGCTTTTTTCTGTGAGCAGATTTCTGCAAATTCAGGATTTCTGAGAGCCTCCCTTGCAAACAGCGACATGTCATATGCACTTGAACCGTGTCCTTCGCCTTCAAGACCGGATGGCGTTACAAAGCAGGTTCTTGTCATGCCTATTTCTGCTGCACGTTCATTCATCATTTCTGCAAATTTTTCAACAGTCCCTCCAATTTTTACAGCAGCAGCATTTGCAGCATCATTCCCGGATGGAAGAAGCATTCCGCAGCAAAGGTCACGTTTAGTTACAACATCACCATCGACAAGTCCCATAGAAGATCCCTCAACTTTTATAGCATTGCTGTCAACAACAAATTTATCATCCAGTCCGCCGCTTTCAAGGCACAGCAATACAGTCATGATTTTTGTTGTACTTGCCATAGGAAGTTTGACTGATGAATCTTTTTCAAAGATTATTTTTCCAGTCTGCTCCTCAATCAGAACGCATGCCTTTGCAGAAACCTCCGGAAGTTTCTCTTCCGAATAAACATTTCCGGCAGGCAAAACTGTAATTATAAGAGAGGCAAGAATTGCAACAGTTTTTCTCATTGTTATCACTCCGTTTCAGCATACTTGATACGTTTAAATAATATCGGGTATAACATAGTATGAGAAAAACAGGCGAAATAGGACATTCTTATTCAGCTGATTTACTTTCGTTGTCCTTTTTATCTTTTCCAACCATGCCTGAAATCTTGTCCACAACATCAGGTATAAGATTTACCAGTGCATTAGGAGTTGAAGCAGTTACAGACATCTGAAGCAGTTTGGCTTCAC
>CAKSJL010000142.1 GCA_934463345.1 uncultured Oscillospiraceae bacterium
AGTGAAGCCTCTGCATCATATGTATGGCAGTTTCCTCTCCATGTAAGACAATTATCGTCAACCTTTTCGCCGCACTGGTTAGCATCAAAAAAATACAGTGACAATGCAAGTGCATCAGCATAATTAATGCTGCCTTCCGCAGTAACAATTCCCGAACTCAGGCTGCTTACCGCACTGCATGAAAACAAAGTAGCAGCACTGACAACTGCCGCCAGTGCCTTTTTAGCAAAATTCTTCTTTTTCATCTTGATCTTCCCTTCAATAATAAACGTTTTAATGTATGTTTATTTTATCATAAATCGCCTATAAATTTCAATCAATTTTCACTAAATTTATTTATTTTCCACACACTGCACAATTTCATTACAGTGTATTAGTACAAATAGCATAAACAAAAATGGATGCTGTACAACGCATGTTTGATTTCTTATAAGATCTTAGAACCTGTCTTCACAAGCGTATGCGCACGTCTTTCCAGCAAATTTTTTTGCATACTGCGTTAAAAATTGTGCTTGGAAATCCGCACACATATCTTGTGAAAACGGGTTCTAATTTTCTGAACATGTAAAAGCAATGCTCTCCCCCAATAAAAATTTTTTAGGAGAGAGCACTGCCAAGCATTTATTTTTTAATCATTTATAAATTTGTTCATAATTGAATGACCGGTTTCAATGAAAAGTCCTTTTTCTGCTGCTGTTCTTTCGTTGAATGTATCAACGCCGTCTTTCTTTTCACAGCTGCTGTAAATCATGAATGGAACAGGATCATTTGTATGGGTTCTCAGTGAAAGCGGTGTAGCATGATCAGGAGTTATAAGAATCTTAAAATCTTCTCCGAGAGATGCAAGATATTCATATACTGGTCCTAAAATATGCTTATCTATAAGACCAATAGCCTTTGCCTTGTTTTCAATTTCATGTCTGTGTCCGCATTCATCCGGAGCTTCAACATGTATGTAAACAAAATCCTGACCATTTTTAAACTCATTTATGGCTGCTGCTGCCTTGCCGTCAAAGTTTGTGTCAATATAACCGGTAGCCCCCTCAACCTCAACAACGTTCATTCCGGCAAATTTGCCGATTCCTTTAAGAAGGTCAACTGCGGAAATCATTGAAGCCTTTACGCCGAATTTCTCTTTGAAGTTTTCAAGGTTTGCCCTTACGCCTTCACCCCAGAGCCAGATACTGTTTGCTGGTCTAAGTCCTCTTTCGATTCTTGCAAGATTTACCGGATGATCCTTCAGAAGGTCATATGATTTTACCATAAGTGAATAAAGCTTCTGTGCATTAGGATGTGAAGGGATGTATTCCTTTATAGGTTTTCCTGTTATGTCATGCGGCGGAGTAAGAGTTCCGATATCAAGAGTGCCGTTATTCCATATCAGACAGTGACGATAGCTTACGCCGCTGTAAAACTTGAACTCGTCATCATCCAGATTTTCAGCCAGGAACTCAACAAGCTTTGCAGCTTCCTCTGTTGAAATATCGTCAGCACAGTAATCAAGAATTGTCTTGTCAGAATATTCTGGTTCGTCAGAAAGCGTAACAAGGTTACAGCGAAGAGACACATCCGTATCCTTCATGTCTATTCCGATGCTTCCGGCTTCAAGCGGTGAACGTCCCGTATAGCAGTCGGCTGGGTCATAGCCCAAAACTGAAAGGTTTGCAACGTCACTTCCCGGCTTCAGGCCATCTGCAACGGTTTTAATTGTTCCGACAAGCGCATCCTTTGCAAGCTTGTCCATGTTAGGACACTGTGCCGCTTCAAGGGGTGTCTTGCCGCCAAGCTCTTCAACCGGATAATCTGCCATTCCGTCGTAAAGTACTACTAAATATTTCATATTACTCTCCAATCCGATAAAAATAATGTATCAAATCAATACTTCTGCATTAGAGCGTGTTCACATAAAATGCTTGTACGAAAAGACGTGCATTTCATTTTTATGTGAACACGCTCTAATAAGTATTACATTATCATTATATCACTTTTTGCGCTTCTTTTCAACCATACCTGAACGTTATTTCTTATTTGCCATAAGCTTTATTGCCTGTCTATTATTTTTAACAGTCACATTTTTCAGCGTTCCGCCGTATTCACCATCAATTGTCCACTGTATTTCCTCATTACACTCAAAGCGCACCTCTGCCGCTCTGAACGATTTAATATATGCTGTATCAATATCTATATCAATATTTAACAGCGAATGAATAATCCTCTGCAAATCAAAAGCATTCCCCGGAGTTTTTATGAGCGTTACCTCATACAAACCATCGTCAAGAAGAAAGTCATTAAGTGAAAGCAGTCCGGCAACAGATGACGAATTGGTCACCATTCCGAAAATAAAATCATCCTCAAACTCATCTCCGTCAGCGCTTACTTTTATGTGGTATGAGCGTATACTGCTGAGCTTTGTAAGTCCATTCAGAATATATGCGGCATGACCAAGATAATTTTTTATCTGCTGCGGTGTATCATAAGTAACCTCCGTAAATGCACCAAACGCAGCAATATACGTAAAATATTTATCACTGTTAAATCCGCCTATGTCGCATGGATACGGATTTCCGTCAATTATCCACTGAACGGCATCAATAATGTTTTTGGGTATTCCAACGCCTCTTGCAAAATCGTTTGTAGAGCCTGCTGGAATATATCCTATAGGAAGTCTGTTATCAGATTTCATAACTCCCTGAATGGTTTCGTTAAGAGTTCCGTCACCGCCGGAGCATACTATAAGATCAAATCCCTGATTACAGGCATAGTTTGCTGCGGCACATGCATCCATTCGTTCCTGCGTTGGTCGTGCAGTCACCTCATAGCCTGCTTTTGTAAACATATCAATAACCGTTGAAAGTTTTGAAGCTATTGTTGCTTTTCCGGACTGAAGATTAAATATAAAGTAAAGTTTTTTCATGCTTGCAGGTTCATCTCCCTCAATATTTTTTAAACTTAATTTTACGAATTCTTAACATACATTATACATCTTTTTAATTTGCTTTTCAATATTTATTAATGCGAATTGCTGAAAAAATTAAGGCAATACCGTACAAAAACATCGGGCAGTTTTAAACCACCCGATCATTGCTAAATAATTTTCTTATTTTTCATTGCTTTTATAAATATCTTCCAGCCACTTTATCATTTGTTTGAAACCATCCTCAGTAAGAGGAAATTCACACTCATTTTCTATTTCCGCAAGCTCGGAGCAAAGCATGCCATGCC
>CAKSJL010000143.1 GCA_934463345.1 uncultured Oscillospiraceae bacterium
TCCTTTAATACATTGTATAATGATTATTGAAAGGAGGGAATGGTTATGATCACAGATACTGCTTTGCACATTTCTAAAAAATTGTCAATGCTATGCGTTGAGAAAGTAATTGGTTCAGGTTCGGCATGTACTATAAGGGCATCTGAAATAAGGAATCATATTCCTAAAAAGTTTGACACTGAATATAAAAAGATTATTTTGTCAAGAACAGTAGAACTCTTAAGCCTAACATTAGATGTTCCATACGAAACTGAAACGCTTCTACTGATTCTGGATATCAATATACTGCAATGTTTGTTGACTGAACTAAAAAAATCAGTTAAGTTTCTTGAAGAAATGGACGATGTCATGCTTGAATCCTATGAATCAGATAGTGACTTGTTTCTTAATTACGCTTTATATTCAATGGATAACTGCTGATTAGCACATATAATTCCACATCCATAATGCCGGCACAAGCACAAACGGTTCTTCATTATCTGTATATAGATTTTCAAGAATCATTTCACTAAGCATACCAAGCGAAACTCGCATCAAATTGTAAGATCTGCAAAGTTCCGCTATATCCTTATCTGAAAAAGCAGCTTTATTTCGGCTGTTAGCGAGTAAATGAATATTATCAGATTTGTTGCTGCATTTGTCAGAACTTTTCAATTTATCCGGATATTCCGCAATGCGGACTTTAATGTGGCTTTTGGAACATTCATTAAGTTTTGGCTTTGACCATGTAAAATTTCTTTCGTCCTGCTCTCTGACCGGAGCAGGGATTTTTTTCACTTTAACTTTCATATTATAAGCTCCTCATTCTTTTAGCATATCGGTGAACCGATCCCACAGATATTTCAACGCCCATGTCCTGTAAATAATGAATAATATCAAGATAACTGAACCTGTTTGACATAAGCATTTCCTCAACTTCTTTTATAATTGCAGGGTCAAGTTTATCAATGATTCTAGGAGTACGTTTTCTTCTTATTGATGGGATTTCTGTATATTCCCTAATTGTATTTGATTCAAAAGCTGGAATAATATTCTTCATAACTTCTGAAACAACCGCTGTTGCCGTTTTGGCAATAACCTCTTCGAGATTAATGTTACTTCCGTACGAGCCGTTTTTTCTAAGTTCCGGAAGAACTTTTGATGTAACCCAGCGTTTGAAATTCTTTGCGTTTGGAAGCTTACTTGAAAGTATCAGGCTGTAAAGACCTGACTCATTGATGACTATAGTCTTGGACTTATAGTTTGAACCAGTACCCCGAATCAGGGTTGCGGTTTTATCTTCATCATCAACATGAGTAGCTATTGCGTTTTCTGGTTTTGCATATCCCAGAGTAATAGCCACGTCTTTGCCAACAAAGTAAGGCTCGCCCTCAATTTCAACTGTGCGGAATTTCGAGCTTTTGTAATTCCAGATTCTAAGATTTTCATTCATGTTTTTATTTCCTTTCTGCCACAAATGGCTGATACATTGGATTATAGTTAATACCTTTGTCTGTAAACTATTTTGCCGTTTTCTTTCAATTTGGCAAAATCATTGTAACACATAATCGATTCTGTCAAATCATCAAAAAAATAAACCCAGTATTCAGTTCCAATTTCAGTGCATTCCTGACTGCAATCAAATTCCATTGCAAATTTGTAGCCCCAGTAACGACTGAAAAGCCAGTCTTGGATTTCTTGCAACTTTTTTACACCAGTGAACTTTATGTAACATCTTCCGTACTTATCGACCTGGTCCTCGCTTTCAGTTACTTTCAAATTCTTCACGCTCCTTTTATTTCAGATTATAAATTTAACAGTCATATTTACAATCTGATTCCCTTGTGATATAATTATCATAAGGGTTATTGTAGCTTGTCCAGTCGGTATAATGACATTATAGTACTAAAATTAGAACCTGTCAATAGATTATAGTACTTATTTTAGAACTTTGTTGAATATATATAGTTCTTTTATTAGAATTTGTGAAAGGTGTATATACTTATGGCTAAAAAATTACAAAAATCAGATTGTTTTTCTCCTATTTTCAATAGAATGATTGATTTGTGTGAAAACAACAATATAACAATTACCACGCTACTTGATAAGTTTACAAATAGCAGAAGCACTATCAATGCATGGAAAAATGGAAATATTTCTACAGAATTATTACCTAATATAGCTAAAGAATTAAATGTATCACTTGATATATTACTAACAGGGGAAGAAAAAGGCTCACAAAAGGAGCATTTATCTGAAAATGAGCTTGAAATGTTAGAGATATTCCAAAAATTCAACGATAGAGAGCAAATAAAACTGATTGGGAAATTAGAAGAATTATATAGGCAAAAACAAATAAAAGAAGATCAGAAACCTGCTGCGTTCAAGGTTGCTCGTTCAGCTGATGGACAATTCAGGAAAACTGAGTTATCTGCTGAAGAATTAAAGAGAATACATAATCTTCCGGAAGATACAGATTTCTAAAAATATCATAAAAAGCCTCCATATGTATAAGATATTACATATGGAGGTGTTTTTTTTGAATTATAATTCTTATAAAAGTGCACGGGATGCAAGCTGGCATTTTTTAATTGAAAACACAATTTCAGAACTGCCAGTAAATATTTCACCAATTTTAAAGTCGCTAAATATAACTGTTCGGAAAGATGTTACAGGTAATTTAAGCTTCGGCGAGCGAGGATATTCAGTTTTTGAGGATGATTTTTATCAAATCGTAGTTCCGGAATGTCCAGTTCCGCAAAAGAGGTATACTATTATGCACGAGGTTGGACACATTGTAATGAAGCATATCCAAGGTAAACCTGAGTATGAATATGAAGCAGAGCGTTTTGCAATTGACGTTCTTGCTCCTGCTTGTGTTCTATGGGGATTGGACATCCATGAACCAGAAGATATTGCAAAATTGTGTAATATTTCACTTACTTCCGCTCGGATCAGAGCTGAACGCATGGCTGTACTTTACAAAAGGGAGCAGGAATTTTTCCGAAAATACGGACGGTCCTGCTTCTTGCAGTCGCCACTGGAACAAAAGGTTTTCAAGCAGTTTGAAGAATATATTAAACAAAATCAACAGTAAAAATGGGGATGCCAACAAGTTGGTATCCACAATAATTTTAGTTGGTATGTTGGTATCCCTATTTTCTGATATGCGTTTATAAAATTTAAAGGAACTTTTAAAACCGTTTTAGCCTTAAAT
>CAKSJL010000144.1 GCA_934463345.1 uncultured Oscillospiraceae bacterium
GAAGATACCAGAACTGGAGAGATTATTCCAGTTGGCAACTATCAAGAATTTAATGGAAACTTGCCGGATGTCGATATAGATATTAATAATTTGAGTGTAGATAACATTAAAGAATATGTAAAGTATAGTCAAAATTATTTTAGTCTCGTTAAAAATGTGATTTCGGTTTTTCCGACTTGGGTGTGGGTTCTAATATGCTTGGGATTAACAGCCATGATTGTAATAGGCATTGTCAAAGCTATTTTATAAGGTGATTCAATGGAAGATTTTAAATTGATAGTCTCTAAAATTATGGAATTGATGTCTATTGAAATTCCCATTTTAGGACAAAGGATAAGTATACTTATGATAGTTATCGGATTTACAATATTATCTTTGGTTATAGGCTTTGTGGTTAGAATTTTCGGAGGTGAGTAAAAAATGGCTCTTTTAAAGATGGCATTCATAGTAGTGTTGATACTCTTTGTAGTCTCGGCAGTCTTTGGACTTGTGGGTTTTCTGATAGATATTGTGAGATACCCTCAGAAGCATGAAAAGGTTAAAATCGTTCCATCAGCTGTTGATGAAGGTGAAACAGAAGAAGGACTTATGCTTGATGAAAGCATAAGCATTTTTGGAGGTGAAAGGCATGAATCCAGTGATTGAGCTTTTGCAACAACTCGGTTGTGATTTAACTGTAGTTCCTACAAATGATTATGAAATGGCAGTGCTGATAATGAGATTTATTTCTGCATTTGGTCTTGTCATGATGTTCATGAAAATGATATTTCAGGTAACAAGGCAATTTCTCAGGGGGCGTTTTTAATGATAGGTTTATTCATAGCATATATTAAAAATTTCCCTGTTCTGATTGCGTATCTTACATATGACTTTCTGACATATTTAAGATTTCATGAAAACAAACTGTTTTATGGTTGGGGAATTCATCTTTACACCGGAAAATTTGGACAGGGTAAGACCTGTCAGGCAGTAGCTGATGTATATAGGCTCTGTGTGAAATATCCTCAATTGACAGTGTTGACAAACATTAAGCTTCTTAACTTTCCGGATACAACTAAAATCATACATTTGACTAATGTTGAAGATATCCTGAATGCGCCTAAAAATACTATAGTTCTGATTGATGAAATCGGAACGTTGTTCAATAGCCGAGACTTCATAGGCGGCAAAAAATCAGTACCGAAAAGTCTTTTTCAGCATCTCAGCCAATGCAGAAAAAGAAAAATGATGATTTTCGGAACAGTTCAGCGATATAACTTGCTTGACAAGCAAATTAGAGATATTTCAGCTACAGTATTAGCTTGCAGATGTTTTCCGAAACATCCTTTTTCAAGGGCAATGCGAATGATAAGATTCGATACTGATGATTATGAAATGTATCAAATGAATCCAATGTATTCACCAAGACCGCTTGAAACAAGGTTCAGTATTCAGAAAAACCATTACAGACAGCTATATGATACTTCTGCTCTCGTTCAGGGACTTCTTGAACTCGATTACTTGTCAGATGAAGAAATACTTCGGAACAGGGGTGAAGAAGTTTCAATCTTCGGAGAACTTTCTAAAAAAGGTAAAAAGGCTATCCGAAACAGAAAACGATTTTAAAAAACCGCTCCGGCTGGTAGCCTTTAGGCTGCCGGAGCGGACAGACAGCAGGGAAGCGGGGAATTGATAAAATGGCGGATATTTATAGTCGTTCATGGTTCTGCGTATTCAATAACCCTCAAGACCATGGATATACTGGAACACCGGAAGAAATATGTGAAAAGTTAAAGCTTGAATGGGTCGGAGATTCTCAGACACGTTCCGGCGCATGGGCGTACTGTATTTCAGAACTTGGACTTCATCATGTTCATATGGTTTTGGAAGATACTAAAACTATGCGTTTTTCTTCTGTCAAAAAGTCATATTGTCAGGGAATGCATTTTGAACCTACCAAGGGCAATAAATCACAGGCAGATGACTATATTAACAAACGTGGTAAATTTGAAGAAAAGGGCGAAACGATAGAATATATCTGCTATCATGGAGAAATTAAAGGAGCGCAGGGAAAACGCTCGGATTTGACTACTTTATATAACATGATTCAGGACGGCTTCACACCTGTGGACATACTTCGGGAAAATCCAAATGCATACAGATATAAATCTACGCTTAAAGATATGTATTATTTGAAAAGGTCTGATGAAACACCTACAGTCAGAGATGTTAAGGTGTACTGGCATACCGGAGTAAGTGGAAGTGGTAAAAGCTATGAACGTGTTAAGCTTATTGAGCAGTATGGAGAAGATAATATATATTATTTGACTTCATTCAATTCCGGCGCATTTGATAACTACAACGGACAGAAAATTCTATGGATAGAAGATTTCAGAGGAGAATTCAAGTTTCAAGATATGCTTAGATATTTGGACGTGTATAAAGCTGAAATTCCTGCGAGGTATAGTAATGCAAAAGCACTTTGGAATGAAGTACATATTACTTCGGTTCTAACCCCTCAACAATGTTATAGCGAAATTTGCGCTAATCAGTATGACCGCATAGAACAATTGTTGAGAAGAATAACAAGCCTTGTTTACCATTATAAATTAGGAAATGAATACTGCAAGTGTGAATTTAGTCCGTATGCTTTGTATAATGACATACTGACATATATTGAAAATGCTAAACAGATTCAGATTGCTATTGGAGATTTAAGCGAGTATGAAGAAATACTGTCAGAAAGTGAGGAAATCAATGACAAGAAAAGAAATGATATTCCAGATGTTTCTCACACAACATAATATATTAAGGGCTGATATAGAGCAACTGCAACAGAATTTAAGATATCGTCAGGTATCAACCATAGACTGCCTTGAACTTATCATAGCCAAAGAAAAGTTTGAATATCTGCGAGAAATGTCAAAATGGGTATTCGCAACTTTAAGAATTGACGAAGATGAATACTTCGAGAAGCTCTATGAAGACTTCAAACGTGAGCAAAAAAAGAATATGATGTTTTAAAAACTTTTTTAAGGAACAAAAGAAAAATATGAACTTCTGAAAGTTGCGCAAAGAGCGCAGATATGGTATAATGGAAGAAAAAGAAGTGAAAAAAGAGAGGAGCGAAAAAATACGTTATTTCGCTAAATGCAAATTGGCAAGAAACCAGTAA
>CAKSJL010000145.1 GCA_934463345.1 uncultured Oscillospiraceae bacterium
GCGGCTGCCTATAATCGCTTTCATCTTGCTGTTTTCAATTTCAGACTTCATTCCCCTAAACGTGAATTCCCTCTTGGCCTTGTTGATTTCTTATAGCATCCTTGTTTGGACACTCCCTTTTTCTCCCGCCCCTTGCAATTCTCCTTATTATATGTTATAATAAAACAACGTACAAAAAACTTTATACTAAAGGAGAATCTATGATAATTAATCTTAAAAAATCTCTCGCCGGAGTTCTTGCAGCGGCTTTAACGCTTTCGTCCGTCCCGTTTTTCGGCGCTAAAACTATCTCAAACGCACCGGCATTTTCTGTAACGGCGGAGGAAAACCAGAACAGAGAGGTTACTGAAATAACAAACTGCATAGTTTTTAATACGGCCGACCACAAGTTTTATAAGGGTACAAAGCAAGGTAGTGCAGAGTCAAATGAATATACTACATGTTCCTATATTTATTATAACGGCTATAAAGATGAACTGACAGGCCTTAAAGATATTGGAATATATTACAACTCAGAAAATGATGAAATAGTTTTTGACAATGTTAATATAACAACTTCACATGCTGAATTTTTTTGTGTATGTGGCGCTGATAAAGAAAAATCAGATGTGACAATCAGACTTGAGGGAACAAATATAATAACAAGTACAGCTGATTTAGGTTCAGAATATTTTGTTGATGATCCAGATACGTCTTTTTTGGATTACTTTTTTATGTATGCCGCTACTACTACAATAAAAGGAAATGACAATTCTTCGCTTAAAGTGGTGAGCAGCGCCCGGGACAATGTTTGTATTGATGCAAACCTTGTCATAAATGCAAATGTGACCTTTGACTTTAAAGGAAAAGGAAGTATATATAACAATAATCTGAGCCTGAATTCAGGCGGCAAGCTGACAATGACTCTTCCTGAGCTCCATGTAGGATTTGGTAAGATAATTGCTGACAAGTATACTTTAACAGGCGGAATATGCTTTGATGTTGATAAAAATAAACAGTTTAAATTCATAAGCGGCGAAACCAAAACTATCAAGCCTTTAACTGAGGGCGGAACAATGGTTTTAGCTGATGACTCAAATAAACCTATATATGACGAAATACGTAGTGAGATAAACGCAGACGGCGGAACTGACCACTGGATATATTTTTACTGTCCGGATTCGATAGCTGATCCAAAGGTCACCATCAAGCGGAAAGCCAATTATTCAGACGGAACAAAGATAATAGAGTATACATGTCCAGAGGTTAAAAAGGTTGACCCGACAGATGGCAGCATTGCAACTCATAAAGCCAGATATGATGTGGCATACAAGGACTATTATGATGATTTTGAAATTTATGTGGATAATATAAATATAACACCATTTGCTGATTTTAATATGGGTAATCTTCCTTCGTATTCAAAAATTTTGAAAGATGGTTTTTATGATGTCGCAAAATTTGCCATGACTTATTTTAATTATAATACTTCCAATCCTAATGCTTCATCTGATGAAAATAATAAGGATCGTTGGGAGAAAGTAACCGAAGCAATTGAGCATAAATACGGCGAAATAAAAAATGCAACGGATTCTAAACATTATATTGGCTCAACTCTGATTCTGGATCATTATGTAACTCTCTGTCATTACTTTACTGCTGACGCTGAATTTGATCTTGAATGTGACAATGAAAACGTTAAGCTTGAAGATGTTACAATCAATGGCAGCAAGTTCAAGGTGT
Source organism: uncultured Oscillospiraceae bacterium (assembly GCA_934463345.1). Taxonomy (GTDB): domain Bacteria; phylum Bacillota; class Clostridia; order Oscillospirales; family Ruminococcaceae; genus Porcipelethomonas. The sequence continues at coordinate 1,723 of CAKSJL010000145.1, forward strand.
TGAAGCTTTATAATGTAACTCAGGCAAATTTTGATAAACTTACAGAAGCAACAATTAAATATAAGGATGGAACAGAATGCTATGTACGACTCAGTATTTTTGAATTTATTTACTGGGTTTTGAAAAACTACAAGGACTATGACACGAATTTTTTAAGAATCTGTAGTGAGCTTTATTGGCATAATTGCTCTGTTTTAACTGAATATAAAAAGCATTATGCACTGTAACAATAAATCTTACGGCAAAATTGTCTGTGATAGGTGGTCGTATCAGCGGTTTCTGCCGGAGTTGCAGCGGCGATGAATTTTAAAGAAAACAGTTGACATAATTTTAAGACTGATGTATAATAATAAAAAAGGAGCATACCGATAGACGGTCGCTCCCAAATGTGATTTATGAATAAACCGCAGGTTTGGTAGACTGGGCGGTTTATTTCTTTATGTTCTTGATTACATTGTCAAGTGCAACAAGAAGCACGATAGTAAGGACTATGTAACATAGTTCCATTTCTATCACCTCCCTGCCCGCTTATTTCGCCTGCCCGTAAGGGGACGATAAAGTTTCTTATGGCATATGGAGGGAACTAACCGCCTACCGTTTATAGTATGCTCTTTTGCTATTATACATTATTATGTCAGTAATGTCAATATGTTGTCGGCACTTGGAGTGTCTGTGGAGTGTCCAACCAAGGATATTATAAGAAATCAACAAGACCAAGAGGGAATTCACGTTTAGGGGAATGAAGTCTAAAATTGAAAACAGCAAGATGAAAGCGATTATAGGCAGCCGCAAAAACAGATATGACAGCTTTCAATGTTTCAAGCGAGCGAGGAAAACACCTGCTACATCTGGCAAGAAGAGGAATATAGTGACGAAGATCAGCATTGACACCTTCCACTGTGAATGTATCGTTTTTGTCATGTACATTACGAATATGCACACCGGGATATACTACGTCGAGATATCCGACATAGCCATCTGTACAGTAAAATTTTGCACAGGGTGCATTGTCAACAATGCCCTGAATATATTTTGCGCACTTTTCCGTTGACACATCAAACCCGACAAGCTGTCGCGGTTCACGGCTAACCATAGTAAAAATATATGTATTTTCGCGAGTTTCTGTATGCGGCTTTTTACCAACAAACCAGTACAGTTCATCCAATTCTAAAATATGGTATCTATTTCCCCTTATCTGAGCCGTTTTTTTTAATCCAGTTATAGACGTTCGCTTTGTTCATGTGAAAAAGATGCCCCACACCACGTCCGCTTACTCCGGAATAGTATGCTTTAATGGCGGCTTGCCTGATTTCTTCAGGATAAGCCACCTTTTTCGGATTAATTGTATATCGAATTCCACAAACCTTACACTTACATCTCTGTGTTCCTGAATCGT
>CAKSJL010000146.1 GCA_934463345.1 uncultured Oscillospiraceae bacterium
CAAGCATATCCCCTAAAACGGCAATTTTTCTTCCGCTGCATTTTATATCAGATAAGACGTTTAAGGACGCTTTCATAGAATCAGGACTTGCGTTATAGCAGTCAATAATAACAGTAATGCCATTTTTATCAACTATATTCTGACGCATAGCGTCCGGTTTGTATTTTTTCAGCGCTGAAACAATTTCATCAGGTTTAAGACCATTAATTATTCCCACTGCAAATGCAGCAGCAGCATTTAAAACATTATGCTTTCCTACACATGGAATTTCGACAGAAGCTTTTCCTTCTGAATATTTTAGTTCAAAAAATGTTTTGCTGTCATCTTCATGTATATTTGATGCGTAAAAATCGTTTTCAGAATTTTCCGCACCATAATAATATACTGGTCGATTTTCCGATAGGGTTTTTTTCAGCATTCCAAGATGTTCATCGTCACCATTTACAATGAGTGGTGAATCAAACTGCATTCCATCAAGTATTTCAAGCTTTGCCTTTAATATCCCATCCTGTGATTTAAGATTTTCAATATGTGAAAATCCTATATTTGTGATTACACCGGTTGTTGGTAATGCAGTTTTTGAAAGCCTTGAAATTTCCCCGAAATGCGACATTCCCATTTCTATAACTGCAGCGTCATATGAACTATCCAAATTAAAAAGAGTTCTCGGAAGTCCGATCTCATTATTGAAATTCCCCTGAGTTTTAAGCGTCTTATATTTTTCAGACAAAACAAGCGCTATCATTTCTTTTGTTGTTGTTTTTCCAACACTGCCAGTAACGCCCACAAGAATAGGATGAAATTTTCTTCTGTAATAACCAGACAAAGCAAGATATGCTTTTCTTGTGTCATCAACAACAACACACGCACAGCCATCTACATTTTTTTCTGATAATGCTACGACTGCACCTGATTCCAATGCCTTTGGAATAAAGTCATGACCATCAAAACGATCACCTTTTATTGCAACGAAAAGACATCCTTCCGGAAGATTTCTGGTATCTGTAGAAATAGCTGTTATTTCCTTTTCAAATGGTGCAATTGTACCAAGTGCTTCAGCTATTTCTGATAATAATAATTTTTCCATTAGTCAATCAGCTTCAGTCCTTCTGAAACTATCTCTCTTTCATCAAAATGTATGTGTTCATTACCTGATAGAACCTGATAATCTTCATGCCCCTTTCCGGCAAGAACTATTATATCACCTTTCTGAGCAATTTTAAGAGAATGATATATTGCTTCTGTTCTATCAACAACAACATCAAATGGTATTTCTATCCCTGTAAGACCTGTAAGAATATCATCAATTATCGCTTCCGGGATCTCGTCTCTCGGATTATCTGATGTTATTATAAGTCTGTCAGAATATTTTGCAGCTGCCTTGGCCATAAGCGGTCTTTTCTTTGAGTCCCTGTTTCCTCCACAGCCAAAAAGACATATAAGCCTTCCTTCCGTATACTCCTTAACACTTGAAAGTATATTCTCAATAGCGTCAGGAGTATGTGCATAATCGCATATAACTGTAAAGTCTCTTTCTGTAGGAATGATCTCACATCTTCCCTTAACCCCTTTGTATTTGCCTACAGCTTTTATAATATTATCTATATCAATGCCAAGCTTTATACAAACACTGATTGCCGTCATGACATTAAATACATTAAACATACCAATCATTCTAGTAATGATATGAACTGAATTATTCCCATAATGATAGTCAAACTCAGTACCATTGGCTTTAATATTTACATTATCCGCATAATAATCAGCTTTATTCTTTACACAGCAGGTATATTTGCGGCACTTAATTTCGTCATACAGCCTTTTTCCATATTCGTCTTCAATATTTATGATTGCATCATCGCATTCATCAAACATCATCTTTTTAGCCTGATAATAATTTTCCATCGTTTTATGGTAATCAAGATGATCCTGAGTAAGATTTGTGAAAACGCCGACCTTAAAATGTGTAGGACCTATTCTGTGCTGTACAAGTCCAAATGAGGAAACCTCCATAACAGCATATATACAGCCTGCTTTAACCATCTTATCAAGCAATTCCATATAGTCAAATGCCATAGGTGTGGTATTGTCAGTATGAATAGGTTCATCTCCGATTTCATTGCGGATTGTTCCGATAAGACCTGTTTTTATACCACAGGACATAAGAATATTTTTTATTACGTTTGTAATAGTTGTTTTTCCATTTGTCCCGGTTACACCAATAATTTCGAGCTTTTTTTCAGGATGATCAAACCACGCTGCACAAAGCTTTCCATAAAAAACTCTTGAATTATCAGTTATAATCTGCTTGTTTCCAAGGCCAAGGTCATGTTCAGCAACAACAAGTGCAGCACCTTTTTCAAGCATTTTCTCAGCAGCACTGTGGCCGTCGAACGAAGCCCCTTTCACACATACGAATATACAATTTTTTTCAACTTTTGATGTGTTATCAGTAATACTGCTTATTTCAATGTCCTCAAGCTCTGTCTGAGCAATCCCGTCGATAAGCTTATATAGTTTCATTGTTTCCACCGCCATTATATTTTTTGAGTATAATAAAAATACTGATATTTTATCAGCCTGACTGATCATTTACACCAAATGTCAGTTCAATCACCGTTCCCTTAGTAACAGAAGTACCTGCGGCAACTGACTGCGACTGTACTACAGATGATGTTGAATCAGTTGATGCGCCGCCAGCAACCATATTAAGTCCTGATGCAGTCAGTATATAGTTTGCATCAGAAAGCGAATAACCCATAAGATTTGGTACTTCAACTGTTTCTTCAGTATAGTTCTGCTGAGTATACAGTATAACTGTACCACCTTGAGCAACGCTTGTTCCGGATATAGGCATTTGTCCATATACCGTATCACCTTCGCCGACAATCTGATATGTAAGACCTTTACTATCAAGAGCCTGCTGAGCATCAGAAAGTGATTTATCCTCTACAAACGGAACCTGAACATCCATAT
>CAKSJL010000147.1 GCA_934463345.1 uncultured Oscillospiraceae bacterium
ATATTATATTCAGCAACCATATTTTTCACTTCTCTGTCACAATGCAGAAGAGCTTCAATTGCCGCATACTGGCTTATTGTCGGAGAACTCATTATAACATACTGATGAAGCTTGAGGATCTGCTTTACAACAGGCTTTGGTGCGGCAAGATATCCAAGACGCCAGCCGGTCATGGCAAATGCCTTTGAAAATCCGTTTATATAAATTGTTCTTTCACGCATATCGTCAATTTCAATGATTGAACAGTGCTTTCTTCCGTAGGTTAGCTCTGAATAAATCTCATCTGACAGTATCATGATATTGGTTTCACGAAGAACATCAGCTATTTTTTCAAGATCTTCACGAGTCATTATAGCGCCTGTAGGATTGTTCGGGAAGGGAAGTATAAGCAGCTTTGTTTTCGGGGTAATCTTTTCACGAAGAAGCTCCGGAGTAAGCTTGAAATTATCTTCTATGCGTGTATTGATAGTTACCGGAACACCTCCGGCAAGCTCGACAAGCGGAGCATAGCAGACGAAGCATGGCTCAACTATCAGAACTTCATCCCCGGGGTTTAAAACAGCTCTTATGGCAATATCTATTGCTTCTGAACCGCCGACTGTAACGATTATTTCATTTTCCGGATCATATTTTATATGGCTGTTTTTTTCAATGTAATTTGAAATTTCATTTCTCAGCTCTATAAGACCGGAATTTGCAGTATAGATTATACGCTTTTTTTCAAGCGTGTCAATTGCAGTTTTTCTTACGCTCCATGGAGTCTGAAAATCCGGCTCGCCGACGCTCAGACTTATTACATTGTCGACCGTTGCGGCAAGGTCGAAAAATTTTCTTATGCCAGAAGGTTTGATTTTCTGTATTTCCTTGGACAGTATTTCATCATAGTTAATCACGGAGCAATAAAACCCCTTTCATCTTTATCTTCATGTTCAATGAAGATTCCCTTTTCTTTGTAAGTTTTAAGGATAAAATGAGTTGTAGTTGAAAGAACGCCTTCGATTGTAGAAAGACGTTGCGCAACAAAAAGCGCAATATCCTGAAGATTTTTTCCCTTGACAGTAACAGAAAGGTCATAAGAGCCAGACATGAGAGAGATGCTGTCAACCTCGTCATACATCATGATTGTTTTTGCAATTTCATCGAAACCGCAGTCACGCTGAGGAGTAACTTTAAGCTCAATAATTGCCATTACCATGTCCTTGTCTGCAAGGCTTTCGTCAAGTATGACGCTGTAGCCTTTTATAACACCGTTTTTTTCAAGCTTGTCTATCTGTGCGGCAATGTCCTCTGGAGTTGTTCCAAGCATTGACGCAAGCTCTTCATTTGAAAATCTTGCATTCTGATTTAAAAGCTTTATCAGATCATTCATATACAATACCTCCGTTATTATTTTATTTTAACAAAATATGGTTTCCTGTTTTTAAAATATGCAATATATTTGAATCCGGCTTCTTTGGCGATTTCAATGCCTTCTTTTATTCCTTTTCCAAGATCACAAGTGGTATGGCTGTCCGAGCCGACAGTAAGAATTTCGCCACCCATTTCGTGGTATAATTTTATGTAGTCCGGTGTTGGAAAAGTTTTGCCGTATTTCTGCCTTAGTCCGGATGTGTTGATTTCAATGCCCTTTCCATGCTCAATTACAGCTTTGAAAATCTCCCTTATTACTTCGCTGTAGGGCTTCATATCGACCTGAATATTCTGTTCACCCTGCATATAACGAAGCACATAAGTTATATGACCCAGAACGTCAAATTTTCCCCACTTTGCAATTTTTAGAATTTCACAGAAATTTTGCTCTAATAGTGAAGGGACATTTTCCTTTGAGTAGTCCAGAAAAGCAAAATCGTCATGCCTTGGCAGTTCATGCATTGAAGCAATTACAAAATCAAGTCTGCCGTCGCTTAATATCTGTTCTGTCACTTTTGAATCTGTAAGCGGCTGACCAAGTTCAAGACCACAGATAAGATTGAATTTTTTATCATAAATCTCTTTTGCAGCTGTAGTTTCAGCCATTGAAGCTTCAAATGCCTTTTTAAAGCCATAGTCATCATATTTCTGTTCAAAATCTATCTTGTAATAGTCTTTTTCATAGAATCTGTTGACTTCACAATGATCTGTGACCGCCATTGCATCAAGACCGAGCTGGATCGCTCGTTCACAGCGCTCAATAACAGTGTCATTATCGGCGTCAAAGGAATTGTGGGTGTGTGTATGACAATCGGTAATCATGTGAAACCTCCCATAATGTTTAAAGCATCAGAATATAATGAATTCAAAGCATTTGCTTTGCATTTATTATAGCATATATTTTCGGAAAAAACTATAATAAACAGTATTTTTTTTGATTGTGTATGATATTTTTTTTATATAGTCCGTATTTTCGTGTATGTTGCAGAAAATGATATTAACAATTGACATTATTTTTAAATGATGTTATTATATAAAAGTACCTGAATAAATTCTTTTAAAATAAGGTGATACCGCATAATTATTATGTGATATAATGTGAAATTTGCAAATATATGAAGCAAAATTAATTATGATGTGTAGCCTGAAGCATTATAGGAGGCTGATCAGATGCTTGAATTGAAAAACATAAAGAAAACCTATCGTGTCGGTGATACTGAAACTCATGCTCTGGACGATATAAGCGTTTCATTTCGTGAAAAGGAATTTGTTGCAATTCTCGGAACAAGCGGTTCGGGAAAAACTACATGCCTTAATATTATCGGCGGGCTGGACAGATACGATTCCGGTGACCTTGTAATAAACGGAAAGTCAACAAAGGACTTTAAAGATCGTGACTGGGACGCATATCGAAATAACAGTATTGGTTTTATATTTCAGAGCTACAATCTTATTACACATCTGAGCATAGTTTCAAATGTTGAGCTTGGTATGACTCTCAGCGGTGTTTCGGCTGCTGAAAAGCACAGAAGAG
>CAKSJL010000148.1 GCA_934463345.1 uncultured Oscillospiraceae bacterium
AGCGTTTCCTGTCACTTTTGCGTGCGGACTGATGGTCTTTATTGCCTTTACAAAGCTTCCGCTGCGAATCGTTGCAGGAGTTCCGATAATTCCTATTCTTCCGCTTTTGGTTGCAGCGCATGCTGCCTGTGCCGCCGGAAGGACAACGCCTGTAAAAGGCATATTATCGACAAGCGGTTTTGAGCCTATAACGGAGCTTACCGTTCCGCACGCTGCAATTATCATCTTTATCCTGTGCTTCAGAAGAAACGCTACATCCTCCCTCGCATACCTCAGAACAGTTTCACGGCTTCTGCTTCCATACGGGATCCTTGCCGTATCACCAAAATAAATTATGTCCTCGTTCGGAAGTATCTCGTTAAGCTCCTTAACAGCCGTAAGACCGCCCATTCCGGAATCAAATACACCAATTGCGTAATCATTGTTCATAGTCTGATTTCCTTTAATAGTTTCTGTCAGCATTGTCAATCGCCTGTTCAATAAGCTTGTCAATAAGGTAGCTGTATGTCATACCCAGATCTTCCATAAGCTTCGGATACATGCTTATTGAAGTAAATCCCGGCATGGTGTTTATTTCGTTGAGGATAACCTCGCCCTTGTCCGTCAGGAAAAAGTCAATTCTTGAAAGTCCCTTGCATCCCATAGCTTTGTATGCGTCTATAGCAGTTTCTCTTATTGCTCTTGCGCTTTCATCAGGTATTTCTGCCGGAATGCGAAGCGTTACAGAGTTGTTGATATACTTCGATTCATAATCATAGAAGTCATTGGATTTTGCTATTTCTCCGACAAACGATGCAAACGGTGAATCATAACCGAACACAGCAACTTCAAGTTCCTGTCCCTTTATAAATTCCTCGATAACCACCTTGTTGTCATGCGAAAAGGCAATCTTGACAGCTTCCTTGAGCGATTCAAAATTATCAGCCTTGTTAATGCCAATGGAAGAACCAGCGTTTGCAGGTTTCACAAAAAGCGGAAATCCCAGATCATCAGCAATTTCAGCGCATTTTCTTTCAAGATGATTAAGATCCCTGAGTCCAAGCATTCTCCAGTCTGCCGTTCTGATATTGTTATAATCAAGAATTGAATGCGTATGTGTTTTGTCCATACACGAGGCAGATGCAAGAAGTCCGCAGCCCACATAAGGCAGCTTTGCCAAATCAAGAAGTCCCTGAACCGTTCCGTCCTCACCGTTTTTTCCATGAAGAACCGGAAAAACAACATCAACCTTTCTCGGAGTATATTCGCCGTTTTCCAGAATCAGTATTCCTTTATGAATCGGATCAGGAGAAATAATAGCGGACGCACAATCGGTATCCTTTTCCCATTCTCCGGAAGCAATATTGCTCACATCACCCGGATAATAGAGCCAGCGACCCTTTTTCGTGATACCTATGCAAACCACCTCATATTTGTCCTTTGGCATATTTTCAATGACATTTGTTGCCGAAACGAGAGAAATATCATGCTCACTTGAAACACCGCCAAACAATACTGCAACTTTGATTTTTGACATTATATACAACTCCTTACTGAGACTTTGCCGGCAGATATAAAAGCATATTCCACCAAAGGCAAAGTCTGAATAAATATTTCTTATTCATAAACATTATGTATCAATACATTTTAACATATTTCACAAAAAACTTCAAGTATTTTTTACAAATTAAAATAAAAAGCAAAATCTTATACATCGTTGATAGATTATTTTATGTGACATTAAGTAATGTATATGAAAATAAGCTTTAAATAATTCATTCGATAAAGCTGCCTTATTTTGTACTAAATACGGTTCCCTATATATTTTCATCAGTTTTCGTTTAAAAATGCATTTTACACTTGACAGATTAAGGACAATAGTATATAATAATCTTATCGGCTTATGCCGAAATAAAATTTAAAAGATTTTTTCTACACATCAAAGCTCGGATTTATCCGGGCTTTTGGTGTAACCTCACGTTAATATTTTAGATATTTTTAAAAAACAGTTGACAGACTGTCACAAATATGATATAATATTCTCATTGATTTAATTTGCCGCTGTGGTGGAATAGGCAGACACAAGGGACTTTGATGTTTGTACGCACTAATAAGTGCGTCTGCTATTTATTCGCAGAGAGTGCCCACAGAGAAATCTGTGGTGTAGAAGTCGGCTAAAACGGCGAAGGCACAAACAGAACGCCGTGCTAACTCGCAAGAGTGAGTGTAGAGACCTTACACCGACTACCTAAGTCCGAAAGGATATGGTAAAGACCAAGTCCGGACTACAACATGCAATTTTGTGTGGCTATGGTAACATAGAGTAGTGAGAAAATCCCTCGGTAGCGATACCGTACCGGTTCAAGTCCGGTCAGCGGCACCAAAGTGTGCGAATTTGAACACAACAGTTACTTTATACTTCTTTGATAAGATTGTTGCTGTAATGTGCAGATTCGTAAAATAATGTAAAGCCTCTGAAAATTCAAAGTTTTCAGGGGCTTTTATTGCATATAAACCAAAAACCGGCAGGGCGTTTTGATGGTTTTGACACCCTGCCGCTTAAATTTAGCCTGTGTAGTTGAAGTGGTTTTAATTTCAGTAAAAATACTGTTGAGCTACATTTAGGTAGTAATAGGTTGATTCACTTTCAATGTATATTGCAATCCGGACAGATGACGGCAGAAACACCGGAAAAATCAGTTTTTACTGCAACACGCTGCAAGTCAGCAGACAGGCATTTTACGATTATCTTGGACGTAAGGGCAAACCATGGAAGTATCAGCCGCTTGCTGACGCTATGCTGAAAATTCATGATGAGGACGAAGAAAATGCTGATTA
>CAKSJL010000149.1 GCA_934463345.1 uncultured Oscillospiraceae bacterium
AAAACTGTGGTTTTCAGCCACAGTTTCTCTTTATAATCTCCAGGAAAATATAAACTCATATCTTGACTATTTTCCTGTCTTACTGTTATACTATTATTCAGAGGCATATCTGCAAATTCGGAAAATGCTAATTATATGTAAGATGGGAGTGATTAACATGCAGTGTATATGCATTGACCTGAAAAGTTTTTATGCATCAGTTGAGTGTGCAGACCGTGGTCTTGATCCGCTTAATACCAATCTCGTTGTAGCCGACGAAGGGAGAACTGAAAAAACAATCTGCCTTGCTGTCACTCCATCTCTTAAAAGATATGGTATTTCTGGCAGAGCAAGACTTTTTGAAGTAATTCAGAAAGTAAACGCAGTCAATGATGAACGTCTGCGGAAAAGAAAATACAAAAAATTCACTGGAAGCTCTTTTCTGGCTTCTGAAACTGACAATGACTCATCGCTGAAAGTTGACTATATCGTAGCACCGCCCCGAATGGCACATTACATGAAGGTAAGCAGGCAAATCTATGAAATTTATCTCCGCTACATTGCGCCGGAAGATATCCATGTGTACTCGATTGACGAGGTTTTTATTGATGTTTCTGGTTATCTGAAAACTTATCACTGCAATGCTCATGAACTGGCAATCCGCATGATAAAGGATGTTCTTAATGAAACACACATAACTGCAACAGCCGGAATTGGTACAAATCTTTACCTCGCAAAGGTAGCAATGGATATTGTTGCGAAGAAAATGCCAGCTGATGAAAATGGCGTAAGAATTGCAGAGCTTGATGAAATGTCATATCGTGACAAGTTGTGGGGTCATAAACCGCTTACTGACTTCTGGAGAATAGGCAGCGGATATGTCAGGAAACTGGAAAATCTCGGACTATACACTATGGGTGATATTGCCTGCTATTCAGAATACAACGAAAACAAGCTTTTCAAGATATTCGGTGTTGCGGCAGAGCTTCTTATAGACCATGCCTGGGGCTGGGAAGCCTGCACAATGCAGGCTATTAAGTCATATAAACCTGAAAATCACAGCATAAGTCAGGGACAGGTTCTCCCATGCCCTTACAGCTTTGAAAAAGGAAAACTTATCATTCGTGAAATGACTGAACTGCTTGTTCTGGATCTTGTCAGAAAAGGCGTTGCTGCGGATCAGATCGTACTAACGGTTTGCTATGATCACTCGGGAATACCAGAAAATTTCAAAGGCGAACTAAAAACTGACCGTTATGGCAAAAAGATTCCTGGTCAGGCTCATGGTTCGGTAAACATCGGCAGACACACTTCTTCAACTAAACTTATTATGGAAAAAACGCTGGAATTATACGATGAAATTGTAAATCCGTCACTGCTGGTTCGTCGAATGTATGTAGTTGCCAATCATGTTATTCCTGAATGTAATGTGAAAGAGGAATTGTTTCAGTACAGTTTGTTTGATGATGTGGAGTCCCTGGAAAATAAACGCAGACATGAAAAGGAATTTCTTGAAAGGGAACATAATCTGCAAAAAGCAATGCTGGATATTAAAGAAAAATTCGGAAAAAACGCTATTCTTAAAGGTATGAACTTTAAGGATGGGGCTACCACAATTGAAAGAAATAGTCAGGTTGGAGGGCACAAGGCGTGAAGTTGAATTATGGATAAATATGACGATATACGAAATCATGACAGATACAGGCTTAAATATCACCAGCCAATGCCTGTTCAAAGTCGTGCTGTGCAATTTTCACCATTTGCTGCACTGACGGGTTATGATGAAGAAATTGCTGAAGCTGCCAGATTCACAGACTGTTGTGAAAAATTGACTGAGGATGAACTGTTTCAGCTTAATCAGCATTTTCAAATGTTGCTGGAAACTGCATCTGAACACCCGCAAATAATGATAACGTATTTTGAACCAGATAGGAAAAAAGTTGGCGGAATGTATGCAAGTTACAAGGGCCAATTTCGCTTTTTTGATGAAGAAGAAAATAAGCTGAAATTTACTGATGGGAAAGAAATTTCTGTTGGCTATATTACAGGTATTGAATTCTGTAATGAAAAAATTGAGGAAATATCGGAATAATGATAAGAAAATTGCTATTATGATTTTCTTGCAATACAACAGATTAAATGGTATAATATTATATATTAGTAATTTGCCGGAGGTGCTGCAAATGGGAATACTACTAAATCCAGATAATATTGATTTTCAGGAGGCTTTAAATTCTGAAATATATGTTGACAAAACTGAACTGATGTCATATACCAATAAAGTGCTGCGTACAGAACAAAAATACATCTGTGTAAGCCGTCCCAGAAGATTCGGAAAATCAATGGCGGCAAATATGCTGACTGCTTACTACAGTCGTGGCTGTGATTCAAGAGAAATGTTCAGCAAATATAAAATTGCCAAAGCTGATTCATTTGAAAAACATCTCAATAAGTATAATGTCATTCATATTAATATGGTGGATTTTCTCAGTGAGGCAAACAGCATTGAAGAAATGATTGGAGAAATTCAGAAAGCAATTTTATTTGAACTTACTGATGAATTTGCAGATGTTCGCTTTTATGATGTTACCAAACTGGCACGTTCTTTAAAAGATATTTTTGCAAAGCACAGTGTTCCCTTTATATTTGTTATCGATGAGTGGGACTGCATTTTCCGCAAGCATACTAATGATACTAATGCTCAGACAAAGTATCTCGACTTTTTGCGTAATTTGCTGAAAAATCAAAGCTACATTGCCCTTGCGTACATGACAGGAATTTTGCCGATAAAGAAGTACGGGGAGCATTCAGCGATAAATATGTTTACTGAA
>CAKSJL010000150.1 GCA_934463345.1 uncultured Oscillospiraceae bacterium
TGCTTGAACTTGGAACAGAGTCTGAAAGACTTCATTCATTGGTAAGTAATTATGTACATGAAGCCAATCCTGATATGCTGTTCTGCTATGGAAAGGATTCGAGGTTTATAGCCGAAAACTGTGGTATTAGATCAGAGTTTTCAGATGATAAAACACTACTTACAAAAGAGATAAGAACTTACATAAAAGAAGGCGATGCAATATTGTTTAAGGCAAGCCGAGGTATGAAGCTCGAAGAAATTATAAATGCTTTGTTTGATAAGGAGGACTGAGGATGTCATATTGGATTACTGCTGTAGTTGCACTGATTTCATTTGCTCTGGCAGCTGTTATAGGTATTGTATTAATACCGTTTTTAAAGAAAATTCATTTTGGACAAACGATTCTGGAGATTGGTCCGGCATGGCATAAGTCAAAACAGGGAACACCTATAATGGGTGGATTTATGTTTATAATAAGCAGTATTATTGCCGCTGTTGCAGGATACCTTATTTTCAGATCTGACAGTATGGTTGATTTGACCGAAAAAACAGCCGGGAATAATGCAATCAGACTTCTTTCCTGTATAATATTTTCAATGCTGTTTTCAGGTATAGGGTTTATTGATGATTATATAAAAGCAGTTAAAAAACAGAATTTAGGATTAAATCCAAAACAGAAAATGGTGATGCAGTTTGTACTTGCAGGAGCATTTCTTGCTATGCTTTATGCACTGGGTGATAAATCAACTAAAATTGATTTTATATTCTTTGATATTGATTTTGGTATATTATATTATCCAATAATGATTTTGTTTATTATTTATGTTTCAAATGCTGTGAACTTGACAGATGGTGTAGATGGACTATGTGGATCTGTCACATTTGTTACAATGCTTGCAATGGCTTCAATATGCAGCATACTGAAGTTTTATGAAATTTCTATCTATGCTTCTGCAATTGCAGGAGGATGCCTGGGATTTTTGATCTGGAACTTTCATCCTGCAAAATGTTTTATGGGTGATACCGGTTCAATGTACCTTGGTGGTTCTTTTGTAGCAATTGGATTAACAACACACAAGCATCTTATGATAGTTGTTGTCGGGCTTGTTTATATTCTTGAGGCACTTTCAGTTGTAATTCAGGTAACATATTTTAAAATTACTGCAAGACAGCATTACAAAAAAACGGGTGAAAAAGGAAAAGGAAAAAGAATTTTTAAAATGTCACCTATACACCATCATTTTGAAATGTGTGGTTTCAGTGAATATAAAATAGTTGTTACATTTTCAATTGCAGCTATTATTTTTTCTGCATTAGGAGTAATATCAGTTATCTGATTTTTTGAATGTTAAGGAAGCGCGGAATTTATTCATGATTTTCTGAAATTAAATATTGTGTTCCCTTAAATAAAGGAGGCAAAGCTTTGTCCGAAAATTATAATATGGGAGCGGCTGCAATAAACGGCAGTATGAACCCTCCACGAAAAAAAACAAGAAAAAAAATCAAGCCTCTTTTTTCAAAAGGTTATATGGATCTGACTTTTTTTCTCATAGTTATGACACTTCTTGTAATAGGCATTGTGATGATGTTCTCTGCAAGTTATGCATGGGCATTGAATGAAAGTGACGGTGAAAGTGGAACAGGTTATGCAGTAAAACAGACAATAATGGCTGCAATTGGATTGGTTGCTTTATTGTTTTTTTCTTTTTTTGATTATCACCATTTCAGCAGACCAATAATTGCAATAGGATTATATATTTTATGCCTAATAATGCTTCTTATGGTTTTTACACCGCTTGGTATAACTCATAACGGCGCTACAAGATGGCTTAATTTAGGAATAGAATTTCAGCCATCCGAACTTATGAAGTTTGCTATCATTATATTATTTTCTTACCTTATAGTACAAAACTACAATAAAATGGGTGACTTTCGTGTTGGAATTCTTCCGTTTGCAGCACTTCTTATTGTCGTAGTCGGAATTCTTATGAAACAGCCACATCTTTCGTGTACACTCCTTACATGTTCAGTTGCCGTTTCACTTATGTTCATTGGCGGTGTAAGGTGGAAACATATTTTTGTTCTTATTTTACTGGGTGTTGCTGGAATTGCACTTCTGGTTTATATAAAGAGTCAGGGCGAGGATGGATTCACATATTTTTACAAGAGATTTCAATCATGGTTTGATCCATTTTCCGATGCAACGGATTCTACATGGCAGACATGCCAATCACTTATTGCAATAGGCTCAGGTGGTCTTTTTGGACTCGGATTGGGTGAATCAAGGCAAAAGTTTATGTACCTGCCTGAAACCCAGAACGACTTTGTTTTTGCAATTGTTTGTGAAGAGCTTGGATTTGTGGGTGCGATTGTCATAATTATTCTTTTTGCACTTTTAGTTATAAGAGGATTTTTCATTGCACAAAAAGCAAATGATAAATTTGGAATGCTTATTACTATAGGAATTACTGTACAGATTGGAGTACAGGCATTTCTTAATATTGCGGTTGTAAGTAATTTTATTCCTAATACAGGTATAAGCCTTCCGTTTTTTAGTTATGGAGGAACCGCCCTTATAATGCAGCTGGCTGAAATGGGAGTTGTACTTAATGTTTCACGTCAGTCATCTATGGAGAATTAGTCTGAAAGGATTTATTTTATGAAAGTTTTACTTGCAGGAGGCGGCACCGGCGGTCATATAAACCCAGCGCTTGCTATTGCTTCTATTATTAAAGAACACAGACCTGATACTGAATTTTTATTTGCAGGTACACCTAACGGAATGGAGGCACGACTTATACCTGAAGCAGGTTATAAA
>CAKSJL010000151.1 GCA_934463345.1 uncultured Oscillospiraceae bacterium
TTTGCAGTTGCGGACGTTCTTGGACATGCTGACTTAAAAATGCTTCGTAAACGGTATGCTCATGCCGATGCCGAAAGCACTCGCAAGCTTTTGAAACTTGATTGATAATACTGTTCCTTCACTGTTCCTTTTATAACAGTTTTTCTCCGTTTATCTCAATGCTTTAACTTTAAACAAACCGCATAGATACGGCGTTCGTTCAGATTTTACGGAGATATTCGCTAACCGCATTACTATTTTGGTACTATAATTTTGGATGATGCGATAACTATTAATTGCAATCACAAATACGAATCCAAAGTAATAGCTCCAACATGTACAGAAAAAGGTTATACACTCTACACATGTTCAGTATGCAAAAACAGCTACAAAGATAAATACACAGACATAATTTCTCATAAATGGTCTGACTGGACAACTTCAAAGGCAGCAACTTGCATTGAAGACGGAAGCAAAACAAGAAAATGTTCAGTATGCGGAAAAATTGAAACAGCAGCGATAGCAAAATCCGGACACAAATACGAATCCAAAGTAATATTGCCAACCTGCACAACAAAAGGTTATACGCTCTACACATGTTCAGTCTGCCAAAACAGCTACAAGGATAATTATGTTAATGCCAAAGGACATTCATTTGAAGCTAAAGACGAAAACGGCTCAAAAATCTATACCTGTTCTGGCTGTAAATTTACTTACAATGTTACATTTAAAGGCGATGGAACAGCGGAATCACCATATTTGATAGCCAATAAAAACGATTTGATCTGTCTGTCAGAGCTTATGCAAAATGAAACAACGGCGCTTCTGTTCAGAACCAAACATTATCTGCAAACAAGTGATATTGATCTTCAGAATATGGATTGGACACCGATAGGAATATGTTATGTAAATGGCAACGTAACAGGAATGTATTTTGAAGAAGGATTTGTTTATGATGGTGGTAATCATAATATTTTTAATCTGAATGTAAACGGGGAAAGGATTTTTTCAGGACTTTTCGGAAAAATTAATAACGGAACAGTAAAAAATCTTGCTGTATATGGCAATGTTAAAAATGAATATAATCACTATCCAACAGATTATAGAGCAACAGGTGGCATAGTCGGAGAGTTGGGCTATACAGGAAAAGTGATAAATTGCAGTTTCATTGGAAATGTTGTAAGTAATGATTGTTCAGGTGGCATTGTTGGAAAAATGTGGCGTGGTGGAACAATAGAAAACTGTTATTGCAGAGGCAATATTGAAAGCACAGAATATGCTGGCGGCATTGCATCAAATATGAATCAGGATAATCAGGAATATGTAATAAATTATAGTATTAAAAATTGCTATTTTGCTGGTTCTGTAAAGAGCAAAAATGCAGGCGGAATCTGTGGAGGCTGGATTACAAAAAGCAAATCAAGTGGAAATGATACGGAAAAAATCGAGAATTGCTATTACTTAAAGAGTTCGGCTGAAAAAGGATTTGGCAGTGGTACTATAACTAAGGATGACTCCACAGCACTTATTTCTCCGATTCTCAAACAAATTTCTCCGGATCTTGGAGAATGCTTTGCAGAAAAAACTTATACTGGCATAAACAACGAATACCCGATTTTTACATGGCAGGTACCATCAAAAGTCAAAGGCGATCTTGACAATAATGGTAGGGTTAATGTTTCAGATGCGGTTGCAATTCAGAAATGTCTGACAGGTAAATGCATGATTTCAGACGGACAGTTTGTTACTGCTGACATGAATAATGATGGTATTTTAAATGCATTCGATATGGTTCTTGCTAAAAGAGCATTGAAAGTAAATTGAATTATATCTAAAGTTTAATATTAAGTCAACACCGTACAATTTCTGTGCGGTGTTGATTTAATTCAAATAATTATTGTTGGATTTGACAAACTTTCGTAAATATGATATTATTGCATTAGACAATTTGTATAAAACATAATAGGAGGAGAAAAATGAAAAAAGCTTTTAAAAAGGCTGTATCAGCGCTGACTTCACTGGTAATAGCCTGCACAGCAGCTATAGGCGTAATTCCTGTAAATGCAGAGGAAACACAGGCTGTACAGCCTGTAATGGGAAACGATGTTTCTATTGAGGGAACAAATTCTTTTGGCAATCTTCTTACAGAAAGTTTTGACGAGAAGATGAACGAACAGCAGGAAAACGATGGCTGTAACGTTTTTTCGGCAGAAGTAACGGGAAATGAGGCAACAGTCTCGTTTGAAACTACCGAAAATTGCACGTTGCTTGTGGCGGTTTATGACGAAGCCGGAGAACAGATGCTTGCTTCTGGCAGTACTGAGGTAACATCCGAGGAAACCGAAAAAACCGTAACCATTGAAACAGACAGTATGCCGCAGTATTTTTACCTGAGAGCATTTCTTGTAAATACTGTCACATTGCGCCCGCTGTGTACATCATACGAATCGCCGAATTACACACAAGAAATGCAGGAATTTCTTGCAAAAACTGTCGATGATTTCGACAGCGAAAAGGTGCTGAACCTTGATGATGACAGTACTAACAATTTCGCAGTTTATGGTGAAGACACAAAGGTGATCCAGTCGGACGGAACTGTAAACAAGGTAACAAAATCCGACGTGGAAAACGAGAACTATGTTATTGAAAATGCTGACAGTACGGTTACTTCGCTGTCATCAG
>CAKSJL010000152.1 GCA_934463345.1 uncultured Oscillospiraceae bacterium
CTTATGTAGCATGAGCCTGCCGGTCCGTGCCAAAGCGGCTTTGAGGTAAGCTCGGCTGATGTAATATTTTCACAGCCCAGCATAAGACGCTGAAGCTCTTCCGGCTCTTCCTCCTTGCATATATCGTGAACCAGTCCGGAAAAATATGCCTTTTCGCAGTCCCCATCATATTTCTGTGCAAGCTTCAAAGCCTCGTCAGCAACATTAAGCGAATGGTTATACCTCTTTTTTGACAGCCTTTGCTCAAGCAGCTGTTTTACAGAATCCAGATCAAACATTCAGAACAAAACTCCCTGTAAAGCCAGTCCGCACACGCATTTTTCCATCAGGCAGACAGCTCTGTGTTTTTATTTTACCTATAATTTACCTATATAAATTTTTCAGTATAATATATTTTACTACTTTTCCATTCAAATAGCAAGATGAATCCGCATTATTTTTTATCATTTTTCTGATTTCTGATGAAGATATTGTAATAGCTTCGGCATTTACGACAATACACCTGCCGTATTCAGAAAGCTTTTCAGACATTTTCACCAGTTCCGCTTCGTCCTCTCCATTCCTTGAAATAGCAGCAATTACAGTTTTTTTCAGTATTTCACGATATTCAAACCAGCTTTCAAAGCTCAGCAGCATATCGCTGCCGACAAGCAAATAAAGCTCATCGTTCGGAAACAGCCCCTTAAAGTGCCTTACTGTATAAACTGTATAACTTTTACGGCTGTTTGATATCTCATAGTCGCTGACCTCAAACCCTTCCATACCCTCGCAGGCAATACGGCACATTTCAAGTCTGTCCTCCGCCGGAGCATATTCCACACTGGATTTGTGCGGCGCTGTTCCGGAGGGAATAAGTATTATTCTGTCAAGTCCCAATTTTTCCTTAACTGTAGCTGCAAGATTCATGTGTCCTTTATGGATCGGGTTGAAGCTTCCGCCGAAAAGTCCGATCTTCGCCATATCAGAGCTTTATATCTATAACAGGCTCTTTCGGATTTCTTTTAAACAGAACGAATCTGCTACCGATCACCTGAACTACGTCAGCACCTGTCTTTTCTGCGATTTCCTCCGCAGCTTCTCTTGCCGTATACATTGAATTGTCGAGTACACGCAGTTTTATAAGCTCTCTTTTTCTCAGTGCATCGTTTACCTGCGAAATGAGAGTTTCAGAGATTCCGCCCTTTCCGACCTGAAAGATCGTATCCATGGTACTTGCTATTCCTCTTAAAGCTGCTCTCTGTTTACTGTTCAGCATAAATCATTCTTCTCCTTTAAAAATCTGCAAAGTCCTTCAAGAGCCTTTGCTCTGTGGCTTATTCTATTTTTTTCCCCGGCAGTTATCTGTGCAAACGAACGTCCGCCATACATAAATACCGGATCATAGCCGAAACCATTGTCGCCCAGCGGTTCATAACCGATTTTTCCGCAGCATTCTCCTCTGATAAGCTTCTCGCTGCCGTTTTCGTCTATAAAGCATATAACGCATGTAAACTTAGCTCCACGCTTCTCATCACCGACACCTTCAAGCTCTTTCAAAAGCTTTGCATTTCTGTCCGCATCAGACGCATTTTCGCCTGCATAACGATGAGAATAAACTCCGGGAGCGCCGCTTAGAAATTCCACTTCAAGTCCGCTGTCATCAGCAATTACCGGCATCCGGCATATATTATACACTGCTCTTGCCTTGAGCGCTGCATTTTCCGCAAAGGTTGTTCCGGTTTCCTCAACGTCAAGCTCTGCTCCTGCATCACGCTGAGAAACAACTTCATAGCCAAGCGGAGACAATATCTCTGAAATTTCCCTTATTTTATTTTTATTGTTGCTTGCAAGTATTATCCTTTTATTCATCGTCATCCACCGTTTCCTCTGAAACCTCTTTTTCTGTCATAGGCTCAAAAAGCGCTCTTACAAAGTCATGGCTGTTAAAAGGCTGAAGATCGTCAATTTTTTCTCCAACGCCAATAAGCTTAACCGGTATGCCAAGCTCATTTTTAATAGAGATAACAATTCCGCCCTTTGCAGTTCCGTCAAGCTTTGTCAGAACTATTCCGCTTATCGGCGCTACCTCGCTAAAAAGCTTTGCCTGATTTACCGCATTCTGACCAGTCGTAGCATCCAGAACAAGCAGTACCTCCTTCGAGCTTTCAGGAACTTCACGTTCAATAATTCTGTTCATCTTCGCAAGCTCTTCCATAAGGTTTTTCTTGTTATGAAGTCTTCCTGCGGTATCGCATATAAGAACATCGCAGTTTCTTGCTTTTGCGGCAGCAATTGCGTCAAACACGACCGATGCCGGATCAGAGCCCTCCGCATGCTTTATAATATCAACTCCTGCCCTCTGAGTCCATACCTCAAGCTGATCAATCGCAGCAGCACGAAATGTATCAGCTGCTGCAACAAGCACCTTTTTTCCTTCATTTTTAAATGTGTGGCAGAGCTTTCCTATAGTTGTTGTCTTGCCTGCACCGTTAACGCCAATAACCATAATAACAGCCGGTGAAACTGAAAGGTCAAGACCGTTGTCATCTCCCATCATTTCAGAAATGATCTCCTGTATCATCTCCATAATAAGCGACGGATCTGTAACGCCTCTTTCCTTTATACGCTTTCTCAGCTCACCGCATATCTGAACAGAGGTTTCAACACCC
>CAKSJL010000153.1 GCA_934463345.1 uncultured Oscillospiraceae bacterium
AGCGCAAGCTATATTGATACTCTCCCAGTAACCCTCGGCGCCGAACTGAATTTCAGAGAAATTCAGCGACAAGCGACCGACGATTAAATGTAAATCTGCATGGAGTTTCAAAGGAGTGTTCAGCCTGAGAAGCTTAACTTAACAGGGGAGTGGAAATACTGTTTTTTGCAAGAATTTGCATGCAAATTCGTTATCAATAAAAGAATAAAAATCTTTGATTTTTATGAACCGAGGACGTGCGGAGCAGTATGCACTTCGAAGAAGTGCATACTGTGGAGCAATTAGGATAAGCAAAGCTTTAGCTTTGCGCAAAAATAGAAAATCAACTTAAGAAGTGGGCAAGGGATAGTATTACCCTTGCCCACTTCTGACACATGACACAAATTAAAAGTACAAGTCAATATATGCAAGAAAAAAAGCGGAATAAATCAATTTAACTTCTGGCACAAGTCAAAAACATACTATAATTTGTGTCAAAAGTTAATTGACACACTTCTGACACAAATTCGAGAAAAAATGCTGTAAACAGCGTAACTACGGCGTTTGTTGGATAAATAAAATGTGTCAGAAGTTAAATTTAACTTCTGACACAAAAAACTTGCAACAGTTTAGGATACTGAAACTTCCTCAGAATCTGAAATTATGTAAGGCTCATCATTAACATCATTAATTAATTTTTCAATATTATCAACCTTTGTATATATTTCTTTTACAATATTTGATATGTCCATTTCGTTTACTGATGGTTCTGGAACGGTAGAAGCTTTAACTTCTTTTTTAGTAATAGTTCTATCATTTTCAATAATATTTACAAGTCCTGATAAATCGCCATATGTGCGAATAAGAGTATATCCGGTTGTCTCTAAAAGATTATTAACAAAATTATCTCTGTCAACTCTTCTTCTTGCTTCGTGTGAAGAATCATCAAGTTCAATTAAATACTTGATTTCCATTTTTTCAGGTATGACTAAAGCAAAATCAATATGTTTAGATTTTATTTTACCAAAGTAGGACATATATTTTTTACCCATGTTTGCATTAACTTCAACAAGGTCGGCTAATCTGATTTTAGCTATTATTGAAAGGTTATAAGGCGCTATAGCTGCATAGAGATTTTTGAAAAAATAATATTCATGCTTAGTCAGCAAGTATTTTTTATGATATGGATAATAATCATTTGATGGTGCAGATGGTATTTCAGCTTCTTCAGTAACCGGAGTTGTATTTTGATTTCCAGGATAGAAGCTGCTTTTTTTATACCTCATAAGAATTAAAGCAAATAATAAAAATAATAAAGCTATTAGAAGCCAAGAGGGTGAAACATTTTCTATAATCGTATTAAAAAATTCCATAATTACTTCCTTTCAAGTTTTATATTGCGTCTTTCATTTCAGCTTGCAATTCAAGAAGCTGTTCAAGATATAATTCTAACTTGCCTTTGTTTTTCTCTGTCAATTTATTGTATCCTTTTAAGAACTCTGTTTCCTCATCATTGTATATTTGGGTATTAGAAAGTTTTCTTCCGGTTAGATAGTCTATTGTTGTATTGTATTTGTCGGCTATTGTTATAAGGTGTCTTAACGGAATTTCTTGAATACCTTTTTCATATTTGCTAATTTGTTGTTGTGTAGTTTGTAGAAGTTCGGCAAGCTTATTTTGTGATATACCTTTTTCTTTTCTAAAGTTAGTTAAGTTGGGTGCATAATTCATAAAAAATCACCTTTCTTTTTGTAAACCTTTACAATTTTAATTATACACCTTATCCAATGTATTGACAAACATCTGAAAAGGAGTATAATTAAAAGTCCAGATACATCTCATAAGGTGTATTAAAATAAACCGGCAATCCCCAGAGCCGTAAGGGGAGAAAGGAAAAGTATGAAAGTAATAGGCATTACAGAAAAGAAAGGTGATTATGAGGGCAGAGAGTATCACAATGTAATGATACACTGCACAAAAGAAGATGATTCAGCGTTTGGACAGCTTTCGGAAGTAATCAAAGTAAAATACTCAAATGTCAGAGAAGTATTCGGAAAACCAATGAGCGCGGCAGATTGGCAGCAACTCATAGGCAAGAAAGTTTTTGTTTCGTACAACCGTTATGGAGTAGTTCAGGATGTAACTGTAATGGTTGATACAGATAAAAAATAGGAAAGGAAGTGCTTTCATGGGAAACATGATGGTATTAGCCGAGAATGCCGGAGGAGGTGCTAAGATGACAGTGTCTGGAGTTCTTGAAAATGTAAGTTCAGTAATTACTACTGTAGTCAGCTGTGTAACTGATAATCCGGTAATTGCAGTATTTATTGGTATGGGTGTTGTCGGCGGCGGTGTAGCCTTGTTCCGCAAACTCATGCGTGCAGGTAAGTAATAAAAGCCACTGTGGTGGCTGAACCCCCTAAAACCATATTGTAAATATAAGGCTGTGTGCTGTTTGCATATACAGCCTTATATTTTTAAGGAGTGATATTAAATGAAATTAATAAATAAAATTTTCTGTTTGTTCTTCGTTCTGGCTATATGCTTGCCAGTTATGTGTTTTCCGGTGAGTGCGGATGATCAAGATACTGGTTTTAATGATTCTGTTTTAGCTTCATTACC
>CAKSJL010000154.1 GCA_934463345.1 uncultured Oscillospiraceae bacterium
TGCCTGCGCATTTTTGCCTTGTCTGCGTAAAAATTGTGCTTGGAAATCCGCACACATATCTTGTGAAGACGGGTTCTCAGAGTCTGTTCAGGCTATTAAGCTGATATCCTCAGACTTTGCTTCTGTTTTGAAAAATTGTTCATACAAAAAGGAGCAAAGAAAAATGAAAAATAAATTACACCCGTTGGAAAACTTTCTGATTCTCTGGAGTACTCAGAGTGTGTCGCAGCTTGGCAGCAGCATTACAACATTTGCGCTTACCTTATGGCTGTACGAAAAGACCGGTTCTTCATTGAGCACAGCAGCGCTTACCATATGTTCTTACGCACCTTATGTGCTGATGAGTATATTTGCCGGAGCGTTGACAGACAAGTTTGATAAAAAGAGGACAATGCTTGTCTGCGATGTACTGGCTGTGCTTTGTACCATAACAGTGTTTGTATTATTCAATACAAATCATCTGATGGTGTGGCATTTGTATGCATTAAATGTCATTTCAGGATTGATGAATACAGTGCAGCAACCAGCTTCGGAGGTTGCAATGACGCTGATTATTCCCGAAAAGTATTATCAGAAAACAAGCGGACTTCGTTCTTTATCAAGGTCGCTGATATCCATATTAAATCCTTTGATCGCAACAGCATTGTATTCACTGGCAGGACTTAATGGAGTGGTAGCGGCAGATGTAGGAAGCTTTGTCATTGCATTTACAGCATTGCAGTTTTTTATTAAAATTCCTGAAAGCAAGAGCGAAAGGAAAGAAAGCAGCGTTCTTATTCTTGCAAAGGAGGGACTTGGATTTTTGAAAAAGAATCCAATGATCATGACGCTGCTATTGTTTATGTCAGGCATCAATCTTGTAGCTTCCGCTTTTGATGCAACGTTGCCGGGATATGTACTTCCGAATCCGAAAGGTAACAAGACTGTTCTGGGAATTGTTACTTCCTGTTCCGGTGTGGCTATGGTTATCGGAAGTCTGGTTGTTTCTGCGTTGCCTAAGCCGAAAAACAGGGTAAAGGTCGTGTATCTGACAATGCTGTTTTCAATGGGAACTGAAAATTTTATAATGGCTTTTTCCAGAGAACCATTATTATGGTGTATAGGACAGGTGATAGGGTGGCTTTTAGTACCTGTTATGAGCACTAATCTGGAGGTTATTCTCAGATGTTCTATTCCTGTAGAATTACAGGGTCGGGTTTATGCCTGCCGAAATACGCTTCAGTTTTTTACCATCCCCATCGGATTGTTTTTAGGCGGTTTTATGGTGGACAATGTATGTGAACCGCTTATGACTAAGTATGGTGATTTGTCGATATTAAATTCACTTTTTGGTATGGGTAAAGGTTCAGGCGCAGCACTTATGATGTTTATACTTGGTATAAGCGGAAGTTTGATTTGCATTATTATTGGCAGGAAACTGAAAAAATATCAATACAGTGAAATGTAATTATAACAATGGGTTATACGAAATACAGGGCGAATGCATTCAAGCATTTGCCCTCAATTTATTACTCTCTTAATTGTTACATTTTAATTTCAAAGAAGGAACAATGTACAATAAAACTGCTTTGAATTTGTATATATTCACTTAATTATTACAAATCGATTACTAAATTAAATGTTTCATAATGAAAAAGTAATAATATATCAATAATTTATTAATGCGACGTTAATAAATTATTGTTTAAATTGTTGTATAATTAAAATGTACAAATTATTGTATTCTGTTTATCGCCGCAGACTTATGCCGGATGATGCAGACAATGACAGAAAGGGAGATCAGATTAATGAAAAGTTCAAAGCTGCTGAACAGGATCAAGGCAGCTGTAACCTGTGCAACTGTTGCGGTTACAGCTCTTGTTGCGCCTGTTGCTGTTCAGAATCAGGAAACCGAAGCGGCAGTAAGCGTAAACTACGCCAAGGCGCTCCAGTATTCACTGTATCTTTACGATGCAAATATGTGCGGACCGAATGTTGGCACAGCATCAAGACTCGATTGGCGTGACGCCTGCCACACATATGATTCAAGCGTTTCAACACCTTATGGAACAATGGATTTAAGCGGCGGTTTCCACGATGCCGGAGACCATGTCAAGTTCGGACTTCCGGGAGCATATTCAGCGACAATGCTCGGCTGGGGTTATTACGAATTCAAGGATGCTTATACAAAAATAGGCGAAGCAGACCATCTTAAAAATATCACAGACTATTTCTGTGAATACTTTAAGAAATGTACTGTTATGAGTGGTTCGAGTGTTCAGGCGTTCTGCTATCAGGTCGGCAACGGAGATACTGACCATGCAAAATGGGAATCTCCGGAAAGTCAGACTATTGACAGACCGGCATACTTTGCAACTTCAAGCAATCCATGTACAGACGTTGTAGCAGAAACTGCTGCTGCTCTTGCCATGAACTATATTAACTTTGGCAATAAGGAGGATCTGACATATGCAGAGGCTCTTTATAAGTTTGCAAAGTCCAATAACAAGGCAAACCATCAGTCACAGACATATTATGTAGGAACAAGCTATCTTGATGATCTAGCGCTTGCTTCTATCCTTCTTTACAAGGCAACAAAAAGTTCATCATACCGGTCAGA
>CAKSJL010000155.1 GCA_934463345.1 uncultured Oscillospiraceae bacterium
CCACATACCCATGCTTTTCAGAAGCGTTTCCATCTTTTTCTCAAATTCCGGTGTCACCAAATGACCATATTGTAATTCATGCAGAACGGAATTAGTAAAGAATTGAAATTCCGCTTCCTGCATGATAAACAAAACCTTCCTTTGCAGCTGTTTCGGTTTTTGCTTTCTGCCATAAAGTTCAATTATACCTCCGGAAGGGCGATACAAACCGGCAATCAATTTACCAATAGTTGTTTTGCCGCATCCGTTTGCACCAACCATTCCGACAATCTCATGTTTACGAATGGAAAAACGTACGCCGGAAAGAACTGTATCTGCATTTTTGCCGTAAGTATAGCGGATATCCGAAACAGAAAGTGCCTGTGGTGCATTTTCCGGCGGCAGTGTTTTCTCAGACACAGCAATTCTCTCAAGGTCAAGCGTACGCAAAGAAAGTGCCTGCAGCTGTTCCTCTGAAAATGACATTGCCTCCTGAGCTGTATATTTTTCTTTGATTGTGCCGTTTTCCATAACCCAGTACTCATCGGCAATATCAGCAAGATAATAAAGCCGATGTTCGCTCAGCAGCATAGTTTTTCCCTGATTTTTCAAAGCAAGCAAAATTTCTTTTAATTGTTGTGTCGCTGCAAAATCAAGGTTCGCTGTAGGCTCATCCAAAAGGAAAATATCCGTATTCATTGCCCATGCGGAAAGAATTGAAATCAGCTGTCTTTCACCACTGGATAATTCATAGACATTGC
This sequence comes from uncultured Oscillospiraceae bacterium, assembly GCA_934463345.1. Classification (GTDB taxonomy): domain Bacteria; phylum Bacillota; class Clostridia; order Oscillospirales; family Ruminococcaceae; genus Porcipelethomonas. The sequence continues at coordinate 741 of CAKSJL010000155.1, forward strand.
GGTCTTTCAGATGCTCTAAATGGAAATTACGAAATGCTTTGTCAACATGCTCTACTATCTCCTTCTGTGGAAGTCCATGGTTTTCCAGACCAAAAGCCACCTCATTTGAACTGTTTACAGTGAAAAACTGACTGCGGGGATCCTGAAAAACCGATGCCGTCAATTCGCCGATCTCACCGATACTAAGTCCATCCGTATCTTTTCCATTAAGTCGACAGAAGCCCTTGATTTCCCCTTCGTAAAACTGCGGAATCAACCCGTTTATGCACCTGAGCAGTGTAGACTTTCCGCATCCGCTGCCGCCGCAAAGCACAATACAGTGTCCTTTCGGAACATGCCCGTCAACCTGACGGAGTGTAGGAGCATTTCCTTCCGCATATTGAAATTCAAACCCAAAATCTATCATAATGATTCCTTCTCCATTTAGTTAGCAGCTTCTAACCGCATTATCAAAAGAAACAGGCGAAATCGCCGCCCGAATCCTTTCAGCTATTTTATTGCAGTGTACTGCATAATTGCCTCCACCCAGCATTAAAGAAACCGATCAGCGTGTGCAGACAGGCAAACATTTTTTCTCCATCCAGATGCTCATTAAGCAGCTGCCTGAAATACCAGAACTGCGATCCCATCAGCAACCGGATAGCGTCTGGCTCCGGCGTTTTATCGTACATTTCGTTAAGGAACGCCACAGTCTGTTCAGTTTTACTGTTCATCAGATCTTTCAGCATTGTTTCAACAGAACTGCCATCACTGCGACTGAAAAACAATGTGCATTCATCATAATATTCGGTCAGAAGCTCTATGTAAATACGTTCCTCAAAATCTATTGCTTGCAGAAAAGCGCTGGTTGTGCCTGCCTGAGCCGCTTTTTCATACTCCAGGGCGGCAGGTGCAAACATAGTTTTTAATGTTTCAAAAAAATCTTGCAGAAGGCTGACAAACAGGGCATCCTTATTTTTATATCTTGTGTAAATTGCTCCGGTAGTAACACCGGCTTTCTCTGCAATTTTATGCAAAGACGCCTTCTGAAAGCCACAAGAAAGAAATTCCTCGTATGCGGCACTGACAATTCCGTTGTCAAGAGAATGATCCTTGTTTGCGATAATTTCCACCTCCTTAAAATCAATAACACTATTATTGATAACGGTATTATTATAGCACATTGTAATTTAAATTGCAAGTATTATAGAATATTTTTCTTTTTGCAAGTATTAGTTAAGCAATAAAATAATTGCTTGAAAAGTACGATCAGTTTGACGGAATAATTCTTCATAGCAACAGAGGCTTTCAGTATGCAAGCAAGTGAGAATGACACTCAGAGAATTAAAATACCATGTTCATAACGCCGCTTGATATCTGGTTACATTGGATTCTGGACCTTTTATGATTGCATTTTTCTTGACAATTTCAAAAAAATTATACAGCAAATTGCATGAAAAATCTTGCATATATATTAGAAATGTAGTATAATATATAATAATCAATTGTAAATGGAGGAATTTTGTGAAAAAAGGATGGAATTTTCCTGATAACAACTACGGTCAAATTGTCGGAATAAGTGAAGCTGGTATTGAAACCTTTAAAGGTAGCCCTATTATCTCTCTGGCACGAGAAATTTGTCAGAATTCATTAGATGCCAGAAAGAATTGTAAGTTGCCAGTTAAAGTTGAATTTAAACTTGAAACAGTCAAAGTAAATGAAATAGACAAATTTGATGAACTGAAAAATGCTATTATTCTTTGCAAGGAATTCTGGACGAAAAACAAAAATGAGAAAACTGTAAAATTTTTTGAAAAGGCCGTTAATACTGCATCACAGGATAGCGTAAAAGTTTTAAGAATAAGTGATTTTAAC
>CAKSJL010000156.1 GCA_934463345.1 uncultured Oscillospiraceae bacterium
TTTAACTTGTTGCTCGGTCCTTCCGCATTTTGGACACCTTTTATTTTCATCTATTGTTGCTTTTCTCATTCGACTTCAACCTTTCTTCTTTTCTTTTTATTATAACATAATGTCCCTCAATTGTCCACTCCCGTAGTCAGAAAATACCCAAAATCTTGGAGAGCAGATATCAGTTGGGGTTTGGTTGTTTGCAAAAGGAAAAGTAGAGGAATTAATCCCCTGCTTTATCTCTGCATAATTCATCCAGAGTAACACCAAAAGCGTCGGCGAGCTTGATGACATTTGCGATTGTTCCTCCTTTTTCTGTCTCCTAAGCAATTCAGATTGCCTGCTGCATAACAAAAGCGACCAGAATTACCCTTAGTCGCTTTGCAAAAATTTTCTTTTTTATGGTAATGTTTCTTTTAGCTTCAATCATTATTTATTGCATATCTAGTATATCATAAAATTATGTCAATGCCATAGCCATGTTAATCCATTAATGAACAATTTTTTTATTGTCATCCAAAATTCATCATATTCTCCCGTTAAAATTATATTTTTATTAAAGTATATCACTTTGGTCAATTAATGTCAATAGCTACTTAAACGTTTAATTATGACAAAAATAATATGAATTATGCATAATGGGGTGCAAAATTGTGATTTGTGTGATATAATTATAACAATCGAAAGAGAAATTTATGATATGTTTACAAACGAGGAGGAATTATTATGAAAAAGAGGGTGCTTAATTTTTTTGTGGCTCTGGCAATGATTTTTAGCTTTGCAGGGGTTATGCCCGAAATTGATGTAAAAGCAACTCAAGATAGAACAGGATATTTTAATAAATCCTATTCATTATCAGGCAATGGTGCAGATGATATAGTTGCGGTTGCAATGGCACAAAAAAACAGAACTAAGGCTCAAATGGGATATACAGAACCATGGTGTGCTGATTTTGTTAGTGATTGTGCAAAGCTGGCGAATGTAAGGAATAAAATACCAGCTGATGGATATTGCGGTAATCTATACACCAATATAAAAAATGCTGGCGGTATTGAAGTAAGTTCACCTCAGAAAGGAGACATAATATTTTATTATTGTAATGCGTCTTATTGCCCTAATTCTGGTAAGTCTTGGGTTCATGTAGGTATAATGACAAGTCAAAGCAGTTCTATAGAAGGGAATTCTGGAGGAAAAGTAAGTTATAAGCAAACTATATCATATACTGACTGTAATGGACATACCTATAATCATTCGGGTTATAACTCTGTAACGGTTAAATACCTTCGCCCTAAATATGGAAATATCCCTCCTATTCTTCCTGGAACAGTAGACACAAGCTACGCAACACCGGCAAATGTAACAGCATCACATAAATGCAGTACATATGATCAGTATGGTAATGTTGAATCAGGCAGATATATAAGCGCCGGTGATAATTGTTACATTGATGCTGTTTATACAAATGGTTTTGTACACATCAGATATCCAGCAGGCAATACTCAGAGATGGACATATGCAAAACTCAGTGATATGCCTGTTGCAAAAAAACAAACAGTAATACTTCCTGGAACAGTAGACACAAGCTACGCAACGCCAGCAAATGTAACAGCATCACATAAATGCAGTACATATGATCAGTATGGTAATGTTGAATCAGGGAGATATATAAGTGCCGGTGATAATTGTTACATTGATGCGGTTTATACAAATGGTTTTGTACACATCAGATATCCTGCGTCAGGTGTTGACAGATGGTCATATGCTAAACGAGATGATTTTGATATTCAAAAAAAAGGCAATTTGAAATTTTATGCTTCTACAAATTCAGTGACTGTAGAGCTTTCAAGAAATGAAAGCAAGGTTGTGACGTTTACAACTGAAAATTGTTATGATACTGTTTATATGAATTTTTCAGGTAATAGTATCACCAATATCTCATGGGGAGACTGGAATTCAAGTGGCACAGCCGCTCCAATTACAATAAAAGGGAAATCAACTGGTACAGAAACAATAACAGTTAATCTTATTAATTCAAATACAAATAATATACTTGCTTCTGTTAAAGTAACAATTAATGTAACTTGTTCTCATACATGGAACAATTGGTCAACAACTAAAAATGCAACCTGTACAGCGGATGGGCAAAAAACAAGAAAATGCTCAATATGCGGAAAAACTGAAACAGCGACAATAGCAAAAACCGGACATAAGTACAGACCGATTCCAGAAGTTGGATATATAACATATAAATGTGAATATTGTGGATACATCTACAGAAAAGAATCAATGGCTGTGGACATAAGATGTGATAATGTTTCGGCATATCCGGGTGAAACTGTGAATTTAAATATTTATGCTGATACACATGGAAAGAGGTATCGTGGTATAGAGTTACGTGTGAATTATGATGAGACAAAATTAAAGATTAAAGATATGTATTCGACTGAATTGAAAAATAAGTCAGGTAGTTTAACATTCAATCCTGATGCTGGGGTTTTGGTATTTTCCGATTCTTATAGTGATTTAGGTGCACTGAATAATCCT
>CAKSJL010000157.1 GCA_934463345.1 uncultured Oscillospiraceae bacterium
GTTACATTTAACGAAAAAAGATGACAGACAAACGAATATTTTATAAAATTTTGTATTCGAGATTTTCCCAGAGCAGTCTTGTTCCTACATCTGTTCCCGGCGGAAGAAGCGCCAGCGCTATAAAAATCGTATCTCCTGATTCGTTGTCAGTACGCAAAAGCGTAGCATATTCTCCCTCAACTGATGTTACCTTGTATTCAAACGGTCCCATTAACTTTCCTTCTTTTTTAGGCAATACCACACAAAGATTGTGCGGTGCTGCCTTAGTATTCTCTGTCAAACGTTATAACTGCATAAAAATCGGCGTCCATTTTGTTCAGCTTTTCATTTATGGCATTTCTTATATCCGCCTCACTGTGCCTGCAATCATACGGCACAACAACGTCAAAAATAAGATTTGTATGTGTTTCCCCGACAACCGCCCTGAAATCGTGTATATGCAAAACGGGATCTATTCCGGCAACGATATTTCTCACCATCTCATTTAGCTTATTGACATAGGCATTGTCAACCTCTACAGGATCCATGTGGATAGTCATCATTATTCCAAGCTTATCCTGTACCTCACGCTCAATTCTGTCAATCAGGTCATGAATTTCAATAAAATCCTCTGTACTTCTTACCTCTGCATGACATGTGCCTATCGTTCTTCCCGGCCCGTAATTATGAAGCATCAGGTCGTGAACCCCTATAATCCTCTCATTTTCCGTAACAATCCCGTTTATCGCCTCTGCGATCTCACGATCAGCCGGACGTCCCAGAAGACTGTCTGCCGTATCCTTTACAATATCCACGCCGGATTTAAGGACAAACAGTGAAACCACAATACCCATTATACCGTCAACAGGAAGTCCTGTAAACGGTGCGGAAATTATTGATATGCATGTTGCAGATGTTGCTATGACATCGGTCCTGCTGTCCTTTGACGTTGCCAGCATAACAGCCGAATTAATTCTTCTGCCAAGCTTTGCGTTAAAAAATGACATCCACAGCTTTATAAGTATCGAAACTGCAAGAGAAACCAGCACTATTATGCTGAAATCCATAGGCTGAGGATGAATTATCTTCCGCACAGACCCTTTGAAAAGCTCAGCTGCAACTATTATTATAAGTACTGCAATAAAAAGCGCTGTCAGATATTCCATTCTCCCATGACCAAACGGATGATCCCTGTCCGCCGGCTTCGACGCCATCTTGTATCCGAGCAGAGTTACAATGCAGCCTGCACAGTCTGAAAGATTATTGAAAGCGTCTGAAATTATTGATATTGACCCCGAAAAAGTACCCATAACGTATTTAAGCACAAAAAGAAATATATTGCATACTATTCCGGTAAGACTGCTTAAAGTGCCGTAGCTTTTCCTCACAGCCGGATTATTTATATCATTGCTGTTTTTTACAAACCGGCGTACAAGAAAGTCTGTCATATTAATCTCCGCTCTGCCGCTGTGGCTTTAAAATGTACGATACACAAAATCTTTTTAAAATCCTACCGCATTTCTTGTGCGGATTGGTTCTTACATTATATGAGAGCAGAATGCTTTATATTCATTCACGAAATCTCTGCAAAAACTGTTTGGTTCTCTCGTTGCTTGTATTACCAAACACGTCCTCCGGCGTTCCCTCTTCAATTATAACGCCACCGTCCATAAAAATAACATGGTTTGCAACATCCCTTGCAAATGCCATTTCATGAGTTACAATAACCATTGTCATCTTCTCTTCAGCCAGTTCCTTTATAACCTTCAGTATCTCTCCGGTAAGCTCAGGATCGAGAGCTGAGGTCGGTTCGTCAAAAAACAGCACCTCCGGATTCAGAGCAAGCGCTCTTGCAATTGAAACACGCTGCTGCTGTCCGCCGGAAAGCTCGCAGGGATAAGACTTCGCCTTATCGGCAAGCCCCATCTTTTCAAGCAGCTCCATGCCCTTTTTCTCAGCTTCCTTTCTGTTCATTTTCAGAACACGAACAGGAGCTTCGGTTATATTCCTCATAACATTAAAATGCGGAAAAAGATTGAAATTCTGAAAGACAAGTCCAATTTTAAGTCTTATTTTTCTTAATTCCTTAGGAGAAGCATAGACGCTGTTTCCCTTGTCGTCAGCCGCCAGCATAGGTAGTCCGCAGACGCTTATGCTTCCTCCATCAGCCTTTTCAAGCTGATTTATACAGCGCAGCATTGTTGACTTTCCGCTACCTGACGGACCTATTATGGCAACTACCTGTCCCTTTTCAACATTAAAGGAAATATCCCTTAAAACATTATTGCTGCCAAAGCTCTTTGAAAGATTTTCAACTTCAAGTACAGGCATAGATATTTCCTCCTTATCTGTAATAGTTCAGTTTCTTTTCAATAAATGTAAATATAATTGTCATAACCATTGAGATCACAAAATAAAATGCACCGGCAATAAAAAGCGGCGTCAGAGAGCTGTAAAGCTGCATCTGCTGCTTGGCTTTAAGAGTTATTTC
>CAKSJL010000158.1 GCA_934463345.1 uncultured Oscillospiraceae bacterium
AGCCTTTTTCTTTGCTTCCTGCAAAATTGCTTCCTGCATAACAAGTGCTGCTGCCCTTTTTTCGGCTTGTCTGATTATTCCATCAGCTTGTTCCTTTGCGCCATTAAGAATTCTTTCCTTGTCAAAAGTAATTCCTCGAGCTTCCTTAATTTCTGCCGGCAGATGAAGTCTGACATCATCTACAAGATCTCTTAATCGATCAGTATTTACAACTTTTTTTTCTCCTGCAAACGGAAATGGCTTAGCTTTGTCAAGCACATCATCCATCTCATCAAGAATATCATCAATTTTATTCATAGAATCATTTACTCCTTTACAAGTCTGCCTTGAATAAATTCAAGTACATTTTTTGGTACGAACGGACTTATATCTCCGCCAAACTGTGCAATTTGTTTTACAACACTTGAACTTAAGTACATATTCTCTGCTGATGTTGTTAAAAATACAGTTTCAGCACCCGAATACAATTTTTTGTTAGCTAATGCCATCTGAAACTCATATTCAAAGTCACTGACAGCTCTCAAACCTTTTACAATCGCAATTGCGCCAACATTTTTCACATAATCAGCAAGTAATCCATCAAGAATGTCAATGACAACATTATCAAACTGTTCGGTATTCTTACTTATCATCATCATTCGTTCATATAATGTAAAGCTTGGCTGCTTTGCAGAATTGACAGATATAAGAACAATAACCTTATCAAACAGCATTGAAGCTCTTTTGATAATGTCCAAATGTCCAAATGTAATAGGATCAAAACTTCCGGGACAAACAGCAATTTTTCTCAATTATTATTCCTCCCCAGACAAACAAAATGATGTCACTTTTATTTTACCATATTTATATGATTTTTTCAACCTCAAATCATTAATTTCTTCAGGCAGTACAAGATTTTGTTCATGTTCACAGATTATTTTTCCACTTTCTTTGAGAAGCTTTGAAAGATTCGGAAGAATTTCAAACAATATTCCATTATTATATGGAGGGTCAAGAAAAATAAAGTCAAATTTTCTGTTGCATATTTTTATAAAGTCAATACTATTCATATTGTATAGTTCCGACTTATCGTTAAATCCAGTTATGTCCAAGTTTTTCTTGACAACATCAAGAGAATTTTTTGAATTATCAACAAATACCGCTGATTCTGCCCCTCTGCTTAATGCTTCAATGCCAAGCTGACCGCTTCCGGCAAAAAGATCCAACACAGAAGATCCTTCTATATCAAATTGTATTGACGAAAAGATAGCTTCCTTTACTCTATCAGTTGTCGGTCTAACATCATTCCCCTCAAGAGTAATTAATTTTCTTCCTCTTGCAGATCCGGTTATAACTCTCATAAGTAACTCCGATTCAAAAATTTATAAATTATTCTGGATAAAATCAAACAATTCTTTAGCTGTCTGAATGCTAACACCGGCCGCTTCAGAAAGTTCTTCAATTGAAGCTGATTTTAATCCGGAAACTGTTTTATATTTTATCATAAGTTTCTGTGATTTTTTTATGCCAATACCTTTTACTTTAGTAAGTTCAAAATTAATACTACTTTTAGTATGTTTCGATTTCATATACGAAATTGAAAATCTATGCACTTCGTCCTGAATTTTAGTCATAAGAATAAAAGCAGACTTATTTTTTGAAACTTCTATTTCCCCTCCGCTTGTAGAAATTGCTCTTGTTCTGTGTTTATTGTCTTTCACAAGACCAAAAATGGGAACATTGACGTTATAATTATCAAGCGCTTCTCTAATGGCATTAACATGTCCCTGACCACCATCAAGAAAAATTAAATCAGGAAGCTTTGAAAATCCCTCATCTTTTCCTGTAAAATATTCATTAAAACGCCTTTTCAAAACTTCCTGCATACATGCATAGTCATTCTGAATTATATTTTCTTTAATTGAAAATCTTTTGTATGCTTTTTTCAGGGGTCTTCCATTTTCAAAAACCACCATACCTGCAACCATTGTAGCTGAAGAATAATTGGAAATATCGTACGCTTCAATATACATCGGAGGTTTCTTTAATCCAAGAACTTCGCCAAGCTGGTCAAGTGCTTCGATTTCCTTACCAGTTCTGTTAGTTTTAACAGAGAGATTTTCTTCTGCATTTTTCTTTGCAAGCATGACATATTTCAGCATATTGCCTTTCTTAGGAAAATAAAATTTTATATTAGCATTTAAACGTTCATTTAAAACCTGATTAACTATATCATAATCCTGAAACTCACAGTCAAAATATATATTTTTAGGATGTTCTGATTTGCCTAAGTAATACTGTAAAACAAAATCTTCCATAAGGTTTTCTTCATATTCATTTTCTGAAAAATAAAATGAAACCTTATCATAAAGCTTATTTTCGCGATACATAAGCAATGAAATACATGAACCATCCGGACTTTTTACAGAGGCAACAATATCACAGCTTTGCAT
>CAKSJL010000159.1 GCA_934463345.1 uncultured Oscillospiraceae bacterium
AGGCTTTCAACTGATCCTTTATGGCAATATTCTCCGCTTGTTATAACCGGATATGAAAGTATCATTCCGTTCGCTTTATATAATTCAGTATCACCAAATATAGTTTTCATATACTCACTTTCGCTGAGTGTTCCGAGACTTGCAGCAAGATGACCTCCGGCTGAAAAACCGCACACATATATTTTTTTCGGATTTATGTCATAGCTGTATGCGTTTTCTCTCACATATTTTACAGCTTCGGCAAGTTCAAGAAGTGCTGTAGGGAAGGGTGAAAAGATGCTGTATTTAAGAACAAATGCATTTATTCCGAAAGATGAGAAACGCATTGCAACAGCCTGTCCTTCACGGTCAGATAAATACTCATATCCTCCTCCCGGACATATGATTACAGCCGGACGCTGATGTCTGCCTATTTCCTGAGAAATATCAAGCGTGTAGTCAATAAGAACAGCATTTTTGCTGTCGTAAGAAAGACCAGCTTTACTGTAATCCGGAGTTATTTTAATTGTATTCATTGGGATAATTTCCTTTCTGGGTGTGCAAATAAAATCATTTAAAACAGGCTTAATGGCACCTTAAAAATGATTCTTTTCTATTATAGCATTTTAAAAAAATCTGTCAATAAAAAAATCGGTCTTTTTTTAAAAAACAGATGATATTTTAGTGAAAATATGCTACAATGTATAAGAACCCATTTACGCATGCGTTTGTGCATGTCTTATGTGGACAGGTTCTGAGAGTTTACTCTGGTTAATTTGTCAGAGCAAGCTCTGAAATAACAATTGTTCAGAGAGGTATTTACATATGAGAATAAGATGCAAGCCGTGGGCAAAGCCGGAACTTGAAGCATGCAGTTTCTGCATAGATGATCCGGAGAAACTCAAAGGAAGCTGGAAGAACGAATTTAAAAACGGAAAGCCGATTTATCTTGAACTGGGCTGTGGAAAAGGCGGTTTTATATCGCAGGTAGCACCTTTAAATCAGGATAAAAACTTTATTGCTGTTGATATAAAGAATGAAATGCTTGTTCTGGCTAAAAGAAAAATAGAAACAGAATATGAAAAAGCAGGATTTTCGCTTGATAATATAAGAATATTTATAAAAAATATTGAGCAGATTGACAATGTTTTCAACAAGGAAGATATGGTGGAAAGAATTTATATAAATTTTTGCAACCCATGGCCAAAAACAAAACATAAAAAAAGGCGTCTTACACATTACAGACAGCTTATGAAGTATAAGGAGTTTTTAAACGGAGAATTATGGTTTAAAACTGATGACGATGAACTTTTTAACGAATCGTTTGAATACTTTGAACAGGCCGGATACAAGATAAAGTATAAGACTTTTGATCTTCACGAAAGCGGATTTGAGGAAAATTATATTACAGAGCATGAACAGATGTTTATAGCAGAAGGAAAGAAAATAAAATTTTTGATCGCACAGCCGTAAAAAACAAAGGAGGCAGAAAATGAATAGTTCTGTTAAGGAATTGATTATTGACAGCAGAAATGCAGACGCCAGATGTTCCGGAAAATTCAGAGGCTTTGGGATTACAGCTGACATCAGATTTTCAAAGCTTATGATGGACTATAAATTTAATGCTCCGGAATCGTATAATGAAATTATGGAGCTTTTATTTAAACCTGGATACGGTGCAGGTATTTCACATATAAAGATAGAACAGAAAACTGACAATGCTCTGGAAAATCCAGATGAATCAGAAATCAGTGCATCATGCGAAGAGGAAATTAGCTTTTTAGTTGCAGCCGAAGCTTTGAAAATTAATCCGGACATAACTATTGAATTTAAATTGCTGAAAAGTTATATCAGTTCTGACATAAAGTACAGTTCTATAAAGAAATTCATTAATTCGGTGTACAGCAAATTTGGAATCATGCTTGATTTTATTAGCTTTGATGCTGACGATTCAGAATATGTACATGTTTTGGATTTTTTTCATAAGTTAAGAAACGAAAATAATTCTGAATATGACTACAGCCAAATAAAAATTATTCTTTGTGATGATATAAAGCTTTCCGGTACGTCAAAGCTTGCAGGCAGTGAGGAATTGAGAAAAGCGGTTGATGTAATAGAAATTAAATCACTGATATCAGATGAAAACCTGGAGTTGCTTAGTAAGAAATTTTCCATGGAAATATGGTACAATGAAAACAGTGTTGAGTTAATTAGCAGTGAAACGTTGTCATGTTGTTTGTCAGCAATGTGCAAAAGTGGCATTCCTGTAACGCTTTGCTGTATAAATCCGCAGAATCTTATAAAAGCAGATGAACCTTGGTCAGGCTTT
>CAKSJL010000160.1 GCA_934463345.1 uncultured Oscillospiraceae bacterium
GACAAACCTCCCGTTACATTTCTGTTCCGGGAGGTTTTATTCACAAATTATTCCTGTCCAAGTTGGTCACTTGTAATTATCATTGCAATATAATTTATAAGTAATGAACTGTCTGATGTGTCAACAATTCCATTTTTAACACAGTCGGCATTTGCCATCTGAACATCTGTAAGACTGTTCTCAGCAGAATTCAGCAGAAACATGTTAAGAGCTACAACGTCTGATATTGAAATTTCTCCATCTGTGTTTACATCGCCGTACATTGAAGCAACAGCACCGTCAGGAACCTTTACAGAATTAGTCGAATCAGTAGGGTCTGGTTCTGTCGGATCAACGTCTGTAGGAACCACTTCAGTTGGATCAGTAGAGTCAGGCTCTGTTGGATCAACATCTGTAGGAGTTACTTCAGTTGGGTCGGTAACATCAGGCTCAGTTGAATCAACGTCTGTAGGTGTCACTTCAGTTGGATCAGTAACATCAGGTTCTGTCGGATCAGTAGGATCTGTATCTTCAAGCGGATATTCCTTGAGTGGAGTTGTCAGCTTTTCAAGAGTTATAACTGAATCGCTCTGATAAATTTTCTTTACAGTTTCAGCGTTCTGATACTTTGAACCAGAAATGAATTCGTATCCCGGACTGTCATACCAAACACAGAAATAGAGCCAATAAGCGCCTTCATCAAGCATGTTGTCAATTGAAGGAATTGTATCGCATTCCATAAGCGCAACAAGCTTAGAGCTCTTGTACATATCAATCAGACCATAGAAAATAGATGAAATTGCACTTTCATTAGGCGCTGTGCTTGCATTGTATTTGTCATATCCGATTATATCAACATACTCATCGCCCGGATACCAGAGAGCTGAATCATCGCTGTATACATAGCTGTTGAATTCCCAGATAAGGTTATGCAGACCATATTCTTCTGTCAGCAGTGTGTAGAGATACTGATAAAGTTCAACATACACATCTGCGCCTTCCTTACTCCACCAGAACCATGCGCCGCTTCCGTCCTTGCCACCGTTGCCTTCCGCTTCGTGGAACGGTCTGAACAGAATCGGTACATCTGCATCAGCACATTTTTTGAGCGCTTTTGCAAGGTTGTCAACTGCAAGAAGGAAATAATCGTGCTCGGTTGTTCCCTCTTTAAGAACGTTCGCAGTAACAAAGTCTGTTTTTTCAGAATAAGTTGTCTGATCAAATGCCATTGTTGAACCTAAAGTATAATTGCTCATTTTTTTAGGAACATTTACATGCCAACTTGCCGTTGCAATACCGCCCTTATTGTTTACCCAGTCAATTGCACGATCAGCTGTCTGCGCATCCCAATAGAAAAGCGGGCAAGTTTCACCAAAGTCAAAACCTCTGATAACAGGTGTGTTATCTGTCAGATTTTTGATATATGTAAACTCATCTTCTCTTGATGTGCCGTAAAATTCCTGCTGTCCGGAAATTATATGATTTCCGTAATTGTCAGCCAGAAACTTCATTACTCTCTGTGTTGATTCTGTGGCGTTTTTATCGCTGCATTTTGTGTTTATTGCCTTTACCTCAGGCAGTGTAGCCTCTTCAACACGCACATAGTCATAGTTTGTCCAACCCCAGCTACCCACGACGCTTACTTCATTTTCACCGGCGCCGAGCTTAACTGTCGCAACCTTTTTCTCAGTCCATGCTTCGGATGAGAAATCTGTAAGGCCCTGATCCACACCGTTTACATACACATAGTTTTTCTTTGCGCCGTATGGAGCAGAATAACAAATGTAAACATCATAAACAGCTGTTTTCTCAACGTCAACCTTTACAGAAACTGTGTCGTTAGCACTTTCAAGGAAAACAAATTTGTCTCCGGAAGCGCCGTCCATCCATCTTTCCGAAGATTCATCCGGAACTATTGAGTTGGCATGGTCGCCATCCTCAAACTCAAATCTTGTTTCAGCGTCAGCAATTGCAAGCTGTGAAACTGAAATTGAACCTGCAAGGCATGATGCTGCAACTGCTGCTGCACATACCTTTGCGAATAACTTTTTCTTCAAATTACAAACACTCCTCCTGATAGATATAAAACGTGCGAACCGTCTTATTTGTAACAATTATACCATAATGTTTATAAAAGTGCAACAATTTTGTTACAAATTAATGCACAATTTTTTTATAAAAATTTGTATACTTTTTCAAATTATATTTGCTATCTGATAATTCAGAACCCGTCTTCACAAGATATGTGTGCGGATTTCCAAGCACAATTTTTACGCAGACAAGGCAAAAATGCGCA
>CAKSJL010000161.1 GCA_934463345.1 uncultured Oscillospiraceae bacterium
GCTGAACGGCTGAATCAGATTCTTCTTCATAGTAATCTGAAGTCTTGGTTAATATTTCATCAAGAGAACCAGATTCCTCTCCGACATAAATTATGGAACAGAACAGAATCAAATATTTCTGTCCTCTGTATTGCAGCCGAAAGCGCAGCACCCTGTTTTACTTCATCAACGACTTTTTCAAATTTTTCATTTATGTAGCTGTTGCCAAGAATTGCAGATGCCCTTTCAAGGCATTCAACCATTGGTATTCCGCTTGAATACAATGATGACAGTGTCCTTGCAAATCTTGCAGTATAAATTGTAACGACCAACTTTCCAAAGCCAGGTCCCTTTATCTTAAGCTTATCAAATTTATATCTGACAGAAGGAACTTTCAGCATATATTTTATCAGAAAGACAAGCACCACCACTACACCAATTACGATATACCAGCGCTGCGTCAGAAAATCACTTATTGCAAGCATACCTTTAGTGAGTGTCGGCATAGTACTTGGATCATCAAACATATCCACAAATGTTGGCATAATAAATGTAAACATTCCAATTACAATAGCTATGGAAAGAATAAGCAGTATAATTGGGTACATCATAGCACTTTTTACAGTATTGTTCATTTTATTTTCTTTAGCATAATGGTCTGACATTCTCTGCATTATTATATCAAGTGACCCACTTGTCTCACCAGCATTAACCATAGAAATCAAAAACTGTGGAAATGTACCTGAATGCATCTCCAATGCTGACGAAAATGATTCGCCCTTTTGTACATTCTCATAAATATCCTGCCAGACAACTTTTGCACTTTCTGTTGGCTGTTCACGAGAAAGAATATCCAAAGCCTTAACAAGTGTCAGACCTGATGAAAGCATTGCACTCAACTGACGGCAATTAAAAGCAAGATCCTTTGTTTTAAACTTCTTCACACTTTTCTTTGCTTTAACATTCGTCTGACTGTAATCAGTACAGTAAAGTCCTTTCTGGTGAATTTTATCTAAAAAGTCCTTTTCATCCTCAGCTTCAAGTGAACCTTTAATTGTTTTTCCATATGCATCCTTGGCGATATAAGAATAATTAGGCATATCAAGCCTCCTGAACAAAATAATATATTTATTATACCATTTAAACTTATTAAAAGCAAATATTACAGTGAATAATTCAGATATTTAAGACAAAAATATTTATGAGGTGAGAAAATGGAAAGAGATTATATAAATTGTAATGATTTACCTATGGGATTAAGTATGGCATTAGCCCGAAATATTCCTGCTATGGAACAGTTCTCGAAAATGGAAACAGCTCAAAAGGAAAGCTTTATTAGTGGATGTAAAAAAGTCAGGTCGAAAAAAGAAATGCAGGAATACGTTAACAGGCTTGCACAAAGTGATATAAACTGACTTGATTCAGCTTATATTAATTCTTTATAATAATAATACTACTTTCTATCAAATTTGTCAACATGAATATGAAACATATTATCATTAAGCATAAAATTTGTGACAATTCAACAAAAATTACTCATCAATTTATAATAAGCACCCATGGAAAAGTCTGGGGGGGTTCTAAATACAAAAAAGCATTCAAACAAATTCCGGATGCTTTTAGTTTTTTCGGAAGAATAACTTACGGGCATAATTTTAACGAATTAAACGTAAAATTATGCCCGTAAAATATAAGTCAAAGCTAATCAGGTACAAGCCTTATTAATATAAAGCCCTTCCCATCAGGAGTAAAGGATAATACGTCTCAGAGCCACAGCATCGAACGCATTCACTACCCCATCGCCATTCACGTCGGCATTTCCTGCAACGCTCGTTTTCAGCTTGACAAGGTACTTCTGCAAAGCGACAATATCGGCAACACCTGTCACACCGTCACCGTTCACATCGCCCTTTTCAGTATCAAGCGAACCGCATATCGTGCATTTTCCGCTTTCAAAGCTATGCTCGCAGTAAACGTTGTAGGTCGCACTAACCTCGCCAAAGTAGTCGTTAATTCCGCTTATCACCAGTTCATATTCTCCCGGAACCACAGCGCTGTATTTTTTGTCAATGTCATAATCAACACCGAATTGCAGAGTTGTTCCGCCAAGAGTTACCTCTGGGCTTGCAAACTGCTCCTCGCCGTTACAGAGAATGTCAGGAACTGTAACATCTGCACCGGAAAGATCCGTTTTTGTCATGCCTTTCAGGAATATTTTTGCA
>CAKSJL010000162.1 GCA_934463345.1 uncultured Oscillospiraceae bacterium
GTCACCATCCTTTAGTTTCTGCTCACTGCTCATTCTCAGTGACTGCGGAGTAATTTTCTTGAAATATCCGCTCTCAGAAAGAAATATATTTACAGGATAATCCGGAATTTCCTCTTCCTCGTCGGGTTCAACGATGTCATTTTTATAGAAAAACATTGTGTTGCGGGGTTTTCCGTATTTCTTGCTGACATTTTTAAGCTCAGAAATGATAATTTTCATTACCCTTTTTTTGTCTGACAGAATGTTTTCCATATCATTTATTGAATTTTCAATGTTTTCAATTTCCTCAAGCCTTTTTAAGATATATTCTCTGTTAAGGTGTCTGAGTTTTATTTCTGCAACATATTCTGCCTGAATTTCATCTATTCCAAAGCCCGTCATAAGATTCGGAACAACATCGTTTTCTTCTTCCGTTTCTCTGACTATTTTAATCGCTTTATCAATATCGAGCAATATTTTTTCAAGTCCTTTTAAAAGGTGAAGCTTTGATTTGCTTTTGCCAAGCTCAAAATAAACACGTCTTTTTACGCATTCCTCACGAAAGGCAGTCCATTCTTCCAGTATTTCTCTTATCCCCATTACCTTTGGCGTTCCGCCTATGAGAATATTGAAATTGCATGAAAAATTATCTTGCAAAGGCGTCAGCTTAAACAGCTTGTTCATAAGCTTTTCAGGATCAACTCCCCTTTTCAGATCAATCGCAATTTTAAGACCATTCAAGCCTGTTTCATCTCGTATATATGAAATTTCCTTGATTTTTCCCTGCTTTATCAGGTCTATAATTTTTTCAATAATGGCTTCTATTGTTGTACTATATGGAATTTGTGTTATTTCGATACAGTTTGCAGCTTTATCATAATTATATTTTGAGCGTAGCTTTATTGAACCCCTGCCAGTACGGTAAATCTCGTTAAGCTCATTTTCATCGTACAGCATAAATCCGCCGCCAGGAAAATCCGGACCTTTAAGCGTACTTATTATATCGTGTTCAGGATTTTTAATGAATGCAATACATGTATCGCATACCTCAGCAAGATTAAATGGGCATACATTACTCGCCATTGAAACTGCTATACCCATATTTGCATTAACAAGAACTGACGGAAAGGTTGTCGGAAAAAGAGTAGGTTCTGTAGTTGTATTGTCATAGTTCGGAACAAAATCAACCGTATCCTTGTCAATATCAGTAAAAAGCTCATTGCATATCGGTTCGAGCTTTACTTCCGTATATCTTGAAGCTGCACATGCCATATCCCTTGAATATGCTTTACCAAAGTTTCCTTTTGAATCGACATATGGATGCAAAAGTGCTTCGTTGCCTCTTGCAAGTCTTACCATAGTATCATAGATTGCACCGTCGCCATGAGGATTAAGCTTCATTGTTTCACCGACAACATTTGCTGACTTGGTTCTTTTACCGGTCAGAAGTCCCTGCTTATACATGGTGTAAAGAAGCTTTCTGTGCGAGGGCTTGAATCCATCTATCTCAGGCAGCGCTCTCGAAATTATAACACTCATGGCGTATGGCATATAATTCTTTTCAAGAGTATCAGTTATCTTTTCCTGAATCACCACTCCCGCATTTTCAATAAATGCATCCGGATAATTTCTTTTAACTTCACCGGTATCTCTGCTCTTTTTTTTAGCCATTTTTCATTCCCTTTCTTTAAGATATATCAGCCATTTCAAGGTAATTACTGCCGTACTTTGCGATATGATCCTTTCTTCCCTGAAGATCATCTCCAAGAAGCATATCAAACATCTGCATTGTAGCCTCAACTCCGTCAGGAGTTACTTTTATAAGACGTCTTGTTTCAGGGTTCATTGTTGTGAGCGACATCATGTCTGGTTCGTTTTCACCAAGACCTTTTGAGCGCTGGATATTATATTTACTGCTGCCGATCATTTCAAGAATATCTGACTTTTCCTTTTCTGTATATGCAAAATATGTTTTGGTTTTTGTAGTTATTTCAAAAAGCGGCGATTCTGCAATGTAAACGTAACCCTGCTCAATAAGCGTCGGGGTAAGTCTGTAAAGCATTGTAAGAATAAGCGTTCTTATCTGAT
>CAKSJL010000163.1 GCA_934463345.1 uncultured Oscillospiraceae bacterium
ACACTTTACTCATTACCTATTCAATCTGTTTGGTGACACGAACGCACATACTGATAATGTGGCTCAACCTGCATAAACCGAACGCTATAATGAAAGCATGGATGACAGTCCAATTACTGCTTTCAGTATAGCTTAAGTAATAAGCATGTGTAAACCCTTACCGAATCGCAAGGCCTTACCATCCTTACGTTATACTTGATCTGTTTTTAAGAAAAATCATTGCGTATAAACTTTCTTCAAAACTTGATACAAAGCTTGCAATTGATACGGCGGTAGCAAGCAGGAATATTTCGGAAGTTCTTATCTTTCACAGCGATCGGGGCAGTTAGTTCACATCTGAGGCTTTTCGCAGACATCTCAATAAACTGAAACTCAGCATTTTCCAGTGCATTCACGGTTTTTACAATTCTTTTAGGACACACTCTCATAATAATGGCATCTCTCCCAATTAGGCAGAGGTGAATCTTTTGTAAATTTTTTCTTTTTACTTGTCTACTTTATTGACTATTATTCAGTCCCGTCACAAGCTCCACGCTAAAATCGCCGTAACCTCAGTGTTTACTGGGTTGCGGCGATACTTTTTATTTTTTTAGCAGTTTATCAATGAATTTTTCGGAAAAACCACCAAGCTTCTTGAAATCAATTGAATCTATATATTTTTTTTCAAGTTCGTCATGAATGGCGAGTGCGTCTGCAAGCGTTTCAGCCGCTTCATCAGCAAGTTCAAGTGATGCTTTACGATCGAATGAAAGTCTCTGTTTTTTTGCGGATATAAGTTCTTTTCGGTAAAATCTCGAAAAATTGATTTTTGCAGACTTTAAGTCCATAAACTTATTGAAAAAGTTTGACGTCATAAATGCAGTCTTTGCAGTTTCAGAAAAGACATGCTCAAATACCGGCGTATGGTGCATATTACATTCACTTACAACTACATCACATCCACTGTTTACAAGATAATCGGCAGCTGTTCTCAGAAATTTGTCGCTTCCTGCAAAAAAATCATCTCTCAGCAGATAAACGCTGTAATCGCTGCTCAGGCTTTTGGTAATATAATTTTCAGTTGTAAACGCTGAAAGCTGCCTGAATTCAACTTTTCCTTTTTCGCCCAATGATTTTTTTCCGATGATTTTACGACAAAGCCTTGCCGTATAGGCATCAAGCTTTTCAACGTCAAGA
Source organism: uncultured Oscillospiraceae bacterium (assembly GCA_934463345.1). Classification (GTDB taxonomy): domain Bacteria; phylum Bacillota; class Clostridia; order Oscillospirales; family Ruminococcaceae; genus Porcipelethomonas. The sequence continues at coordinate 1,177 of CAKSJL010000163.1, forward strand.
GCGCTTTCTCCAATTGAATAAATATCATCGTTAAGTGATGACAGAGCTTTTATATAGCAACGTACCCTTGTATGATATTTTAAATTTTCATCCATAAGATAGTGAATAGCGTCACAATGCCTGCAAATTTTCTTTTCATCCCAGAATTCTCCCAGATTGATTATCTCCTGTGATGCGCCGGGATACAGTGCCTCAAAAACGTGCGGAGCAGTTCCGTCCACAATTATTATTTTTTTATCCTCAATTACCACTGCATCAAGAGAATTTATGTCAGATGAGCAGTAATAAAGAGAAACTGGATGATCTGCAAAGGCTTCCGTTATTTTTTTCATAAGCGTTGATTTTCCTGTTCCCGGTCCGCCTTTTAATATGTAGGTGTAAAAACCGTCTTTTTTTATCTGTTCAATAAATTTTGAGCAGAATCCCTCCGGAGAAGTTCCGCCTAAAAAATACTCCTGTACAATCATAAATCTGACCGCCTCCACATTTAATTAAGGCAACACCGCACAAAGTACGCCTGACGGCTTTGCATAAGCATCTGCAAGTATTTATCCGGAAAATACCGGATTTTATATCGTCATGCCTTTATTACATATTATGCCGCAGCAGTGTATCTGACACAATTTAATTATGGCTGTAAAACTATCATGAATAACAGAACAGATGAAAATAATAATGATAACAGATATTTTTTATAAAAAAGGGGGGAGTGGACAATTGAGGGACATTATGTTATAATAAAAAGAAAAGAAGAAAGGTAGAAGTCGAATGAGAAAAGCA
>CAKSJL010000164.1 GCA_934463345.1 uncultured Oscillospiraceae bacterium
GAGTTTAGAATATGAAAATATTATGGTAAGTACTTGATTTTACTCAGGAAAAATGGTAAACTAAGATATGAACGGAGACCTGCAAATAAAAGTCAAGGGGGTAAAATGAAAGTTTCACACAAATTTCATAGAAGAAAAAACATGCATGACAATAAGACCGCCGAAGCGGTCTAAAAAATAAAATGCAGTTGTATACGACCTGCAACCTTGACAGAACATCATAAAAATGCTGTGTGCGTCGTGCCGACGGTGAGGAACTCATGAATAGATGAAGTCAGTCACCGTCGGGGCAGCCATTGTAGCATTTTTATGATAACCTGTCAAGGTCAAGCGGCTGCGCCGTGCCTGTGTTTGCCTCCGGCTGAAGAATCTATGAATAGATGCTATTGCATTGGCATGACCGCTTTGACTCTTGCGTAATAGATGCGGAGAAACTTGTGAGCGGCAGCAATCATGTAAACTTTGTATGGCTTTCCTTCAGTACGTTTCTTGTCAAGGAACTGGTATATCGGCTCGTCAGCAGGCTGGTGCTGAAGATAGATCGCCATAATCAGAAACAGTGTCCTGCGCAATGCCGGGGAGCCACGCTTTGAGATACGTCTGGATTTCGGATCATCTTTACCGGATTGATTCGGAGGCGGATCGATCCCTGCCAGAGCTGTCAGTGATTTATTGCTTTTCAGTTTGGTGACATCTCCGATTTCAGCAATGAGTTGTGAACAGAATACTTTTCCAACACCGTACAGATTCATAACAGTTTCATATTCCGGAAGCTGAGTTGCAAGAGTATCCATTTCGGAATGAAGCGTTCCGAGCGCTTCGAGCGTAGAATTGAGGTGCTTTGCAGCAGCAGAAACCATTTTCCTGACCGCATCAGTCATCGGCAATGTGCTGACAATTGTTCTTGCATATGCGTGAATTTGTCCAGCTTTGGATTCGCTGTAATTATAATGCTCCTTTTTGCACCAGCTTTGATATTTTGTCTTGAATATAGATAGTGGGAGCTTTGCAACAGAATCTACATGAGGAAATTTCACTACAAAATCCACCCATTTCTCATGACCGTCTGATGCTCTGCGTGGAGATGTAAACAATGCATTTGCATTCGGAAAACAGCAATCCAATAATGCAATGAGACTGTTCTTCTGCATCACGAGGATCTTGTTCAGCTTGATGCATTGGCGGTTCATGATCTGCAAGGTTTTACGAACTGTTTCTGCCGGTTCGTATTTACGAAGTTTTATCCACTTGTCAAGCGCATATGATGCGATTTTCAGGGCATCAATCTTGTCTGTCTTGACTTTTCTGACACGGTTTGTGTCATAGTCATCAATTAGCAAGGGATTGACTACGGATACAAATATACCCGCATCATGGAGTGCCTTAGCAACCGGTTCATAGTATGTACCGGTGTACTCCATGACAACCTTCGTTTCACCGGACAGTGATTTGATGAAGCTTACCAATTCCTTTAAACCGCTGTCTGTGTGAAACACATCAAAAGGTTCAGCTATGACTACCCCAAAGGGCTGAATTACTGCTACAGTGCTTTTTCCTTTGGATATGTCGATTCCTACTGCGTTCATTAACATCTCTCCTACCGGTTGAATTTGTGATTGATTAATCCACACTTTTCTCGTTACCTATTCTGCCTACTGTGTGATGCGAACGTATGTAAATAGCTCTACCTGCAAAATCGAATGCTATAACGAAAGCATGGATAACTGTCTCCGATGCGGGCGTGGTGTCCCAAGGTGATACACGTTATTCCAATCACTGCTTCCATTATAGCCTAAGTAACAAGTGCGTGTAAACCATAGCTGGCTTGTCATGGATTTATACGACCATTATTATTATAGTAGGTGTTACATATGGGGATTTATTTGAACCAGAATAATATAATGTTTCAGGAAGTAATAAATTCAGAAATATATATAGATAAAACAATGTTAAT
>CAKSJL010000165.1 GCA_934463345.1 uncultured Oscillospiraceae bacterium
AAAACCAGCAACAAGTACATCATGGCTTCCATGCTGAAGATCAATCAGGCAATCAAAGCCAAGCGGAAGATCAGCTTTAAGTATCTGAAATACACCCTGAATGACTGCTCCACTCAGGTAGCCAGAGGAGGCGGGAAAGACTACATCCGCAGCCCTTACAAGCTGATTATCAACGACGGCAACTACTATCTGTTGGCATATGACAGCGAAAAAGGAAGCATGATGACCTACCGCCTTGACCGTATGCAGGGAGTTGAGATCGTCAATCAGCCGAGGGACGGAGCTACTTCCTACGACAAAATCGACATGAGAACCTACACGCAGCGTGTTTTCTCCATGTTCGGCGGAGAAGATAAGTTTGTCAGCATCCGCTTTACCAACGATCTTCTGGACACCGCTGTGGAGCGTTTCGGCAACGGAGAAGAGGTTTTCTACCGCCCAGATGACAAAGGGCATTTTGTTGTATCTGCCCATGTGGAGATCAGCAAGCAATTCTACGCATGGGTCTGCGGATTTTACAACAAAGCCAAGATCATCAATCCTCCCAAAGTGGTGGAGGGTATGAAAAACTTCCTCAATGAAATCTCCAACAGATACGAAAGTGAATGAAAGATAAAGCAATCCTCCAGAAAGTTGAACCTTCTGGAGGATTGTTGTCAAAAGTTGATGCCGTAGACCGATTAAAACCAGTTAGTGCCTAACTATCTGCATCCGCTCCTGTTTAAGACTTCTGATAATGTTGATTTCATTCATGTCTTTCTTCAAGTCCGTGGTCAACATATTCAAATACCCTTCCGTAATGGCAAGGCTACTATGTCCCAAAATCTTTTGGAGCGTCACAATAGACCCACCCATTGTGACCCACTTCTTTGCAAACGTGTGGCGGTAGCGATGGACGCCCGTCTTGTCCAGCCCTCTGGAATGGCTGTAATCCCACAATGCTGTGTAGTTCGCGCCCTTTGTCATCTTCTCTCCATAGATGGAGCAAAACAGCCAATCTTCCGAACCTCCGCCGCGATATTTCAGATATTCATGCAGGATTTTCACGATGTCCTCATTCAGCGGGATAATCAGCGATTTACGGTTCTTCGTGGTATTGATGTAAACCATATCGTTATCAAAGTCCAAATCCTTGATCTTGATGTTGATAAGGCTGTTTTGTCGGATTCCTGTTGATAGGAGAAAGTTGACAATCACCCAACTGCGGTATGTGACAAAACCGCATTTTCTAATGTCGGGCTTTTTCAACAGCCTCTTCAATTCTGCGTCGGTGTATGTTTCGATAGCTTCCTTGTCCGCTTTTGGAATCTTAATCTCAAAATAGGGCAGATATTCGCACTTCATAAAGAAGCGCATGAGCGTTTTCAAATCCCGCGCATACGTTCCCATAGAAACATCATTCAAATTGGGGTCATCCCGCAGCGCAACAATAAAGTCAGGCATTGTGTATTCGTCCAAGTCGGAAATCAAGGTATCCGGGGGAACACGCTTGTAAATCTGCTTGATGGATTCTCTGTAATGTCGCAGCGTTCCATCTCTTAAATTCCGAGATTTGCAGTCCAGAATATACTCTTCAAATCCCTCAGCAAATGTCTTATCTGTATCGACGCACATACGGATTTTCTTCATAATCTGCCCCTCCAAAAGCCAAAAAGCGGGAATCCCATCATTGAGATTTTTCTCGAAATGATGGGATTCCCGTTGTGCTTTTGAAATTGGGTAGACTTCCGAACTTTTCAGAGGGAAAACCGAAGGTTTTTACCTCTTACTTTTTGCTCTCAGCCACAGCAACGGCCACAGCCACAGTTGCACCGACCATGGGGTTGTTGCCCATGCCCAGGAAGCCCATCATCTCCACATGAGCGGGGACAGAGGAGGAACCGGCGAACTGGGCGTCGGAGTGCATCCGTCCCATGGTGTCCGTCATGCCGTAGGAAGC
>CAKSJL010000166.1 GCA_934463345.1 uncultured Oscillospiraceae bacterium
CAACAACCCTATGGTTGGTGCTACTGTTGCATGTGCAGTTGCTGTTGAAGAAGCTATGAAGGCTTAAGAATCAGCGCAAATTTGTTATTTAATGCTAAAAACAATCTCTCCCTAATAAAAATTGGGGAGAGATTTTTGCATATGTAAATATTTCGTTGTCTAAAAATCACTTTACTAAAAATAGATGAAAAACTATAATTACAAATCATAAAAAAGAATAACTCATCGAAATTTGCATTTTTATTTATAGTATGGTACAATATAAGTGCAAACGATGTAATGTCAAGAAATTGTAAAATGAAAAAGGCGAATTAAGGAGTTTTTTGTTATGAAAAATGTAATGCTTGTTGTTGGCGCCGGTCAGATCAGCATGGCAATTGCTTGAAGAATTGTATATAACAAAAAAATAATTTTTGGCGATTATGCAATTAAAAATGCAGAAAATATCTGTGAAATTGTGAATAATGCTGGGTTTGACTGCATGCCTTTTAAAATGGATTTATCAGACAGAAATTCAATTAAGGACATGATATCAACAGCTCAGCAGTATGGTGAAATAGAAATGCTTGTTAACGGCGCAGGTGTTTCTCCAAGTCAGGCAAGTATTGAGCAGATATTAAAGATTGATTTATACGGAACAGCCGTTTTGCTTGAAGATGTTGGAAAGGTAATTATGAAAGGCGGAGTTGGTGTAACCATTTCAAGTCAGTCAGGCAAACGTATGCCGCAGCTTACCGCTGAAGAAGACAGACTCCTTGCTTGTACACCTACAGAAGAACTCCTGTCCCTTGGAATTCTAAAACCTCAAAATATACAAAATACACTTCATGCATATCAGCTCTTGCAATTGACGAGTTTAATGGGATTCGTGGTGATTTTTACAAAAATATGTTTGCAAAATGCCCTGTCGGCAGACCTAGAACAGCTGATGAAGTTACAAACGTTGCTGAACTCTTAATGAGTGATAAAGGTGCTTTTATTACAGGCACAAACTTTATGTGTGATGGCGGAGCAACTGCAAGCTATATTATTATGGTGCATTACAACCCGAAAATAAAGGAAACTGATCTTTGTGAAAGAACTGCTGGAGGAAAGGTTATGAAAAAGCTTTTTTTTGAAATTGAAAAAGATGGTTTCTATGGAACTTATTACAAGAATTCAAAAGGTTCAGACTGTGTGGTTATTGGGCTATTTGGAGATGATCCTAATGATTTTATGGCAAAGTGCGGGGTGAAATGGCTGCATAAAAATGGAGTAAATGCTCTTTGCATGTCTCCAGGAAAGAAGAATTATAGTCATGTAAATTATCCGCTGTAAAGAATCGAAACAGCTATTAATTGGCTGAAGAACAATGGAAACCGAAAAATCGGAATTATGGGAATGAGTACAGCTGGTATTGATGCTCTTGTTGCGGCTTCATTTTTTTCAGATATTACTTTGACCTTTGGACTTACAGCCAGTGACTTTGTATGGCATGGATTTGAACAGGAAAAAAAGGATGGATGTAAGGAATGGCCGATTCCGGGTACATCTACTCTTTCATGGAAGGGAAAACCTCTTTCATATATGCCGTTTGTGTATGAACATCCGGTGTACTGGCAGAAAATCATGGAAGAGACAAAAGGCTCCGGTGATATTGAACGCAGCACTTGTCTGTTTATTGATTCCGAAAAAGCAAGGGAACATACGGAAGAGGAAATGATTAAAGTTGAAAATATAAAAGGAAAGCTGTTTCTTGTAGGCGCAGACGATGATATTCTTTCTAGGGAAACCCTGATTAAATCTTCCCATTATGCTACGAATATGGTATAATAGAAAAAAGGCGAAAAAGCAGGAGGAAAAGAAAAATGAGCCAGATGACATTCAGCGATTATGAG
>CAKSJL010000167.1 GCA_934463345.1 uncultured Oscillospiraceae bacterium
GCTTGATGCTAAAGCGGTGCCGGAAGACATTGCGAAATTTTGCCTGACGTATATAGGCAAAACAGTTTGCGCTATGGCACAGAAAGCTCAGAATGCTCTTGGAGAGCTGTCCATGGTTTTTGCCGGCGGAGTAATGTCGAACAAATATATCAGGGAAATGATTCTTAACGAAAGAGAAGCTTACTTTGCTGAACCTGAATATTCATGTGATAATGCAGCTGGAGTAGCAGTTATTGCATTTGAAAAATACAAGAAGATGTTTTCACAGGCATAGATACTTATTTTATGGGAACTTGTAGCTGACAGGATGGGGCATATTATGGTTGTTTTAACAGTTTCACAGTTAAACAGATACATTTCATATAAATTCAAAGAAGATTCAAAGCTCAGAGGAATAATTCTCAGGGGTGAAATCTCAAATTTTACAGCTCACAGATCAGGGCATTTTTATTTTACACTGAAAGATGATGAAGCGTCAGTCAAGGCTGTCATGTTTCGCAGCAATGCACAAAAAGTAAAGTTTATTCCGCAGGACGGAATGAGCGTTATTGTTATGGGAAGCATATCTGTATTTGAACGTGACGGCGTTTACCAAATTTATGTTACCGATATTCAGCCTGACGGTGCAGGTGCAGCCAGCGTCGCTTTGGAACAACTTAAAGAAAAACTAAGAAAGCTTGGAGTTTTTGATGAGAGCCAGAAAAGAAAGCTCCCTGCTTTTCCGCAAAAGATAGGCATAGTTACAGCTCTTGGAGGAGCTGCGCTTCAGGATGTTATAAATATTCTGTCAAGGCGCTATCCTGTTGGTGAACTTTGCATTTTTCCGGCAGCCGTACAAGGAGAAGAAGCTCCTGATTCAATATGCAGAGGAATTATTCAAGCCGGAAAAAGCGGCTGCGATGTGCTGATAGTTGGCAGAGGCGGAGGTTCTGCTGAAGATCTCAGCGCATTTAATACGGAAAAGGTTGCTATGTGTATCTATAACAGCAGTATACCGGTTATTTCAGCAGTCGGTCACGAAACAGACATTACAGTTTCTGATCTTGCAGCAGATATGAGAGCACCAACACCGTCTGCTGCTGCTGAACTTGCTGCTCCGTCAGTTTCATATCTCAAAGAGAATATAGACTTTCTTTTAAAACGTATCCGCAGTACAGCGTCTAACAGCATTTCAGAATGCGAGAACAGGTATGGGAGAATTCTCCGGAAGCTTCTTGCATTTTCTCCGGAAAATAAGCTTGAAAAGGGGGAAAAGGAGCTTATTTCTCTTGTGAAAAGACTTGATATAGCTTTTAACAGACATTTGAATGAAAAAGAGAAAAAATTCATGGCTCTTGCAGCAGAAATGGAAGCTTTAAGTCCGCTTAAAGTTATGCAGAGAGGTTATTCACTCGTTTACAGGGATGAAAAAATACTTATTGATACAAAAGATCTCAAAGTTGGCGACGATGTCAGAATAAAACTGGCAGATGGTGAATTTAAGGCATATGTTACGGAAAAGATCAGTTAGGAGTTAAACAATGAATTTTGAAGAAAATATCAATGCACTTTCTGAGATAGTTGCTCAGCTTGAAAAAGGCGATCTGCCACTTGAAAAATCAGTTGAGCTTTATGGTGAGGGCGTAAAGCTTGCTGAAAAATGCAGAAAAGAGCTTGATAGCGCAAAGCTTAAAATAACACAGCATGAGGAGGATAACAATGGAAACAGCAGCAAAGCAGAAGCTTGATGAATATGTTTCAGCAATAGAGGAAGCCTTAAAGAATTATAGCCTTAAAGATAAACTTTCACTTCACAAAAATATAGCCGACGCCATGGATTACTCCCTGTAAGCAGGAGGCAAAAGAATA
>CAKSJL010000168.1 GCA_934463345.1 uncultured Oscillospiraceae bacterium
GATGTATACTGTGACTGGTATATAGAACTTACAAAGCCACGTATTCAGGAAGGTGGCAAAACAAAGGAAACTGCACAGGCTGTTCTGGTATGGGTAATGCAGGGAATGCTAAAGCTTCTGCATCCGTTTATGCCTTATATTACAGAAGAAATATGGCAGGTTCTTACCAATGAAAGCGGTTCTATAATGATTGCCGACTTCCCGGTTTATCATGAAGAATTTTCATTCAAAGCTGAGGAAGAGGATTTCTCAAGAATTATTGATGCAATCAAGGCTGTCAGGGCAAGAAGAACTGAAATGAATGTTCCTCCGTCAGTTAAGGCAAATATCTTCATTGAAACAGCTTATGCGGATCTGTTCAACAGCTGTAAAATCTTCTTTGAAAAGCTTGCTTCTGCATCGGGCGTTGAAGTAGCTGAAAAATACGATATTGCAGATGCCGTAACAGCCGTTACAGACTGTGCAAGGCTCTTCATTCCGCTTAATGAGCTGATTGACAAAGAGAAGGAAACAGCACGTCTTAACAAAGAAATGGCAAAGGTACAGAAGGATATTGACTTCCTTACCGGAAAGCTCAATAACCAGGGATTTCTTGCAAAAGCTCCTGAAAAACTGGTTGAAGCTGAAAAAGCAAAGCTTGCAAAAGCGGAAGAAAAAATGGCAAAAATTAAGCAGTCAATGGAAGCGCTTAAATAATAAAAATAATCCCCCGGAAAATCCGGGGGATCTTGTTTTGGTTAATTTTAAGGAATAAGCTCACTTTTACAATCAGCCTATAAATTCACGAATTAGTGAGGTTTCGGGAACGTTTGATTCACTCATTGGCAGGATGAACTCAAAAAAATCAGTAATATTCTGATAATAGCTGTTATTTACAAGATACTCCTTTGCCTGTTCCAGTTTTGTCTGAAGGCAATTTTTATAAACCGGAACTTCATAGGACATGAATGTATCTATCTGGAAATTCGCACGATGCTTAAATGGAAGTATATACTTATCCTCTCCTTCTGAAACACTTTCAAAGAATCTGAAAACTGATGGTATATCACGTCCTCTGAAAAGACTGTCACGACAAAGGCGGCGCATAAGTCTTATCATTCTTGGATGAAGCAGCTTATTGGTCTGAGATTTAAGTCGTGTCCGGACACTTATGTAAGCACATAACGCAAAATCGCCGCATTCTCCGGTTACAAGTGGATTTAATGCATGTATTCCCTCAAGAATAGCAATGCTCCCCTCTTCTCTCCTAAACGGGATATACCCACTCCTTTCCTGTGTTTTAAAATTAAATACCGGCATCATAAATTCATCGCCAGAACTGAGCGTTTTTAGATGCTCCTGCAAAAGCGGAAGATCAGTGCAGTATGGCGATTCAAGGTCAATACTCCCATCTCTGTTTCTCGGCATATCGGGAGAGCTGTTGGAACGGAAATAATTGTCCAGCGAAATAACGCTGCTTTCACATTTGAAATCATCACGCAAAAGCCGTGAGATAGTATGTGCCGTTGAAGTTTTTCCAGAACCGGATGGTCCTGAAATCAACAGAACCGGATGAGTTTCCTTTTTTCTGTTCACTTCGCCGCAAAGCTGTTCCAACTGGAATATATAGTTTTTTTCCGCATCGCTTACAAGCTTTTTGGCGTCACTGTTTATAGTCTGATTCAGAGAATTTACATTAACAAATTTCATAATGTTTTTAAACACCTCATTATCGGATTAATTTTTCAGAAGCTGTTCTGACATAAAAAATATATTCGTATATATTGTTAAGAAAAAGCCTCGTTAATTTACTGCTACTGCCGTTAATATTATCC
>CAKSJL010000169.1 GCA_934463345.1 uncultured Oscillospiraceae bacterium
AGAAGCTCCTTGCAATACGCCAGTATTCCTGCGTCGTTTCTATGCAATCTGCCGAAAAATTTGTTGGCGCATCTACCATACAATCTTTGTGCGGTATTGCCTTAAGAACCTGTCTTCACAAGCGTATGCGCACATCTTTCCAGCAAATTTTTTCGCATACTGCGTTAAAAATGCTTGCCATACGTCAGTATGCCTGCGCATTTTTGCCTTGTCTGTGTAAAAATTGTGCTTGGAAATCCGCACACATATCTTGTGAAGACGGGTTCTGAGAAATATATCTTTATCTCATAATAATTCTTGAAATTTCCATGGTGACAATTTTAAGAACTCCACCGCCTGACATTACATAAAACCAGATTTCTCTTGCATGCTGTGATCTGGCAATTGGAGTTGCAACAGCGGCTGTAATTATCATAAGCGCACCGATACAGCCAATTATAGTTGGAACGCTTATAAGAGGAAAAATTCCCGGATCACAGCTTCCGTCAATAGTGTGCTGGATTGTTTTGTCCAGACCATCCCTTGTTGCCGCAAAACAGCATATTACAAGTCCGAAAACCAGCAGCAGCAGGCTTCTCCTTCCCCAGTAATGAATATTTGTGCGGTTAAAGACCGAATAACCAACGAAGCCCAGAAAGGCAAGAATCATAATAGTTGTGACCGTTGATACGGTGTTTCCAAAATAAAGTTTCATTGCATTGTACCTCGTTTTCTTTGAAATTTGAATATTTTTACACTGTAAAGACCTGAAAACCTGTCTGCACCCGCTGTGTGGACGGGTTCTTATTTTTTATCGCCCCCTTTTGCCTGAAAGGTATTGAAGAAAAGCCGGACATGTGCATCAAGCTTTTCAAGGCATTCGGCTTCTCTTTCCGGCTGACGGTCGCAGATACCGATAAGTGTAATTACCGGAGCAACGTACATCATTGCAAGCGTATCAGGGTTTTCGTCCCGTATTTCCCCGGCAGCGATCAGGCTTTTGAATATTCCTGCGTGATAGGATGTTATGCGCTCGACATAGCGTCTGGAGTAAAGCTCTGCCAGCTGGGGTGAACGAAACTGTTCAATAATCATCATCCGGCGGAAACGGCTTATAGCCTTGTTATGGAGGGAATAATTGAAAATCTGGTTTACATTTTCAACAAGTGCGTCCGCTGTGATAGAGGTGAAAACCGGTATATCCTGCGCCGAATCCTGTACATGTATGTCAATTTTGCCGGTATCCTTTTCATATTGCTGTGCAGTCGCTTCGACTATGGCGTCGAAAATTGCCTGCTTTCCGGGATAGTGGTTGTAAAGTGACGGAGCTTTGATTCCGACCTCCTTCGCAATTTCTCCCATGCTTACTGAATCGTATCCTCTTGCTGAAAAAAGCTCAAGCGCCTTTTCGAGAATTTTTTCTTTTGTGCATTCCTGTTTCATAAAAACCTCACTAACTAACGTTTGTTAGTTTTATTATAGCAGATATTTTTACCGTTGTCAACAGGTTTTAAGCAGGGGGAGTGGACAATTGAGGGACATTATGTTATAATAAAAAGAAAAGAAGAAAGGTAGAAGTCGAATGAGAAAAGCAACAATAGATGAAAATAAAAGGTGTCCAAAATGCGGAAGGACCGAGCAACAAGTTAAAGCAGGCTATAACGATTCAGGAACACAGAGATGTAAGTGTAAGGTTTGTGGAATTCGATATACAATTAATCCGAAAAAGGTGGCTTATTCTGAGGAAATCAGGCAAGCCGCCATTAAAGCATACTATTCCGGAGTAAGCGGACGACGTAGTATATCCCAGTGTGCA
>CAKSJL010000170.1 GCA_934463345.1 uncultured Oscillospiraceae bacterium
GCTTTCCGTTACAGCTGGCTGTTGATTTTGGTCTGAAATGACTTCTTCAGCTGCTGCTGTGCAGATACTGAGTCCGCCAATAACCACAGCTGAAGCAGCAGTTAACAGGTATTTTCTGATTTTCATTGTTGTTCTCCTTTTGTCTCTTTATTCTGATTCAAAGCTTACGATATTGCTCACTCTTATGTATGTACCATTTATAAAGGAATTAAGATAAACGGTATATTTTCCAGGCTGCCTTTCTACAGTCCAGTGTGAGTCAAGCATAAGCTCATTTTCAGCGTTTCTTTCAAGTATGGTCTTTCCATTGCATTCTACATGCCAGCCGAGGTCATCGTATCCGTCAACAGTATTTCTTATAACATTGAGGTTTTCATCGACGTAAATAGTAAATGCCTCATTTATCGGCGTTTCGTCCTTTATTTTCTGTGTCGATGAAAAGTAATTGAATTTTTCACCGTTTATGCTGACATCTGCCGAACAGTTTTCGTAATAAGTAGATGAGTTGTCAAGTCCAGCAATCGTCCCGTAGTTGCTGCCATTAGTTATTATATTTCCGCTGACATTTACGTTTATAATTTCGTCTGCATAAAGCTCACCGCCAATTATTCCGGAATATGTTCCGCCGTTTATTTCAGCATTTGTAATATTTAGGCCTGAAATGGCAGTATAATAAACGCCATGACCTATAAATCCGGAAAAGCTTTCATTTGAATTGTTTATTTTAAGTCCGTTAAGTGTGTGGTCGTTTCCGTTTATAATACCCTTAAAAGGCTGCTTTGACCAGCCCATCGGCGCCCATTCAAACTCTGAAATATCAATGTCATTTTCAAATGTAATTGTATAGCTGTCGCTGCTGGTATCGGTATTTATAAAGTAAACGGCACTCGCAAGCTGTGCAGGATCAGACACATTAAAATCCGGAGCATTTTTCTTTGCCCATTCCTTGTCGGCAATTTTCATTATGTCACCGGTTGCACACTCACGTTCCCAGTCAGAAATATATTCAGATTTGTCTGACTGATACTCAAATCCGTCGGTATTCATTCCCCAGGTTTCAAACCACTTATAAGCGTCAGCAAGCATATAATCTCCCGGTTCTTTTACCAGAATGCTTACAAAACAGGAATCTGTATCAAGGGTAAAATTCCTCAGTATGTCATATCTCTGGTCATCGTCATTAAATTTCAGGATGATCAGATTTTTTTCCGGTATGCCACGAAGCTCATCCTTGTTGTAATAAAAGGTGAGAATACCCTTTTTTATTTCATTGCGGTCGAAGCTTACACTGACAGGTGAACCGACCAGTCCTACAACATTGCTGTGAAGCACGTTTATGTTATAGAGGTCGTCGATTGAAGCTGTTCTGGCTGCACTTTCGCTCCCTGAAAACTGAAAGGTTACCTTTTCAAGTTCAGGTCTGACTGCATTATCAATTATTTCAGTCAGAAGCTGCGGTTTTACCTGTTCATCTGACGTTGAGATATTAGTAGTCCTAAAATCAGATTCAGTTTCCTCAAATCCGGTTTCAGATGCATCCGTGGTATTTTCTGCGCTGTCGGGAGCATTATCTCTGCCGCAGCCGTGAAGTGAAATAACAGCAGAGAGCGTCAGAAGTATAGCAAGTATTCTTTTCATTTCTGTTTACCAATAAATTTGTCAAGTTCTCTTGATAGTCGTGAAACAGGCAGGCCGACAACATTAAAATAGTCACCTCTGATTTCCCTGACAAGAAG
>CAKSJL010000171.1 GCA_934463345.1 uncultured Oscillospiraceae bacterium
AACTCAGAGAGAAGCGGTCTGCGGCTGAAAACCGTTTTGTTTTTTCGGGTATTGAAGTTCACTCACGAGTGGCAGTTCCGAAGTATGAAAATATTGTAAGTTCTGACGTTGTGTCTGCGTTAAAGACAGAAGAGTGTCGGCTCTTTGATTAATGGGTGGTTAATAAGCAAGTAGCATCTTGTCCTGTTAAGGGCAGGATTTTTTTATTGCTTTTAAATCTGAAAACTTATACCGACGGGATATGTTACACGCCTGTCAATATAAGATTCTGATACAACTTTCGGAAGCGGTATTGCCTTAAATACTGCTTCTTAAAAATATCCGACATGATTAAATTTATATGAGGTGATTAAATGAAACAGCAGCTTGAAAACATCGAATCAGAAGCAATAAAGGAAACTTCTTCCTGCGATTCGATAAAAGGTCTCGATGATCTGCGAGTAAAATTTCTCGGAAAAAAAGGTGAACTCACTGCTATTTTAAAACAAATGGGAAAACTATCGGCCGAAGAAAGACCGGTTATTGGTCAGCTGGCAAACAAGATCAGACAGGACATTGAAAATGTCATTACAACAAAGACAAAAGAACTGAAGGAAAAGGAACAGGCAGCGAAAATTGCAGCTGAGTCAATAGACATTACTCTCCCTGGCAAGCCTCAGACTCTTGGAAGACTTCATCCTCTTTCAGTTGTTGAAAACGAAATCAAGGAAATATTCATGGGAATGGGATTTTCCATTGCTGACGGTCCTGAGGTCGAATATGACTATTACAATTTTGAAGCGCTTAATCTTCCACCGGATCATCCTGCAAGAGATACGCAGGACACGTTCTATATAACAGACAATATTCTTCTCAGAACCCAGACTTCTTCTGTTCAGGTACATGTTATGGAAAACCAGAAGCCTCCGATAAGAATTATTTCTCCTGGACGGGTTTATCGTTCTGACGCTGTTGACGCAACTCACTCCCCTATCTTCCATCAGATTGAGGGACTTGTTGTCGATAAGGGAATAACAATGGCTGATTTAAAGGGAACTCTGGAAACGCTTATGAAAAAGCTTTACGGCAACGACTGCAAGATCAGACTACGTCCGCATCACTTCCCGTTTACAGAGCCAAGCTGTGAAGTTGACATAAGCTGCTATATGTGCGGCGGAAAGGGCTGTTCTGTCTGCAAGGGTGAAGGCTATATTGAACTTTTGGGTGCAGGTATGGTTCATCCTAAGGTTCTTGCCGGCTGTGGAATTGATACGGAGATCTATTCAGGCTTTGCATTCGGTCTTGGACTTGAAAGAATGGTTACAGCCAGATATGATATAAGCGACATGCGTCTGCTTTACGAAAATGATCTGAGATTCCTTAAACAATTTTAATGTACGGGAGGATTGAAAAATTATGAATTTATCTATGAAATGGCTTTCAGATTATATTGATCTGAAGGATACTGATATCAAGACATTTTGTCATGAGATGACAATGAGTGGCTCAAAGGTTGAAGGTTATGAAACAGAAGGCGCTGAGATTTCAAATGTCGTTATAGGAAAGCTTCTTTCAGTTGTTCCTCATGAAAATTCAGATCACCTTGTTGTATGCCAGGTAGAAGCAGGAAAGGAACAGCCTATACAGATCGTAACCGGCGCATCAAATGTAAAAGCCGGCGATATCGGTCCTGTTGCTCTTGATGGTTCAAAGCTTCCGGGCGGCATCAAGATCAAAAAGGGAAAGCTCAGAGG
>CAKSJL010000172.1 GCA_934463345.1 uncultured Oscillospiraceae bacterium
ATTTTCCATAATATCAAGCGGTTTATGAGCTAATCCGAATTTTTTATAAAGTGGTTTCAAATCCTCTTCAAATCCAAACACCGAACCGTATATCAGACCAAAAAAAGCACTTGATATTCCGATTCGCTGAAGTATAGCGCCGAGTTTATTTCCGGTTTTCTTATAAACAATAAATCCAAGAAATGAGAGAACAAGTCCCTGCCCCAGGTCTCCGAACATGATTCCGAAAAGGAGCGTATATGTCACTGCAACAAGAGTAGTCGGATTAAAGCCATTATATGACGGTAGACCATACATTTCCACAAACATTGAAAAAGGACTGGAAAATTTATTGTTTTTTAGCTTTACAGGGGTTTTAACAATAACACTCTCGCCCGCATTCTTTATAACTACCGAAACCTCTGTAATCGGCTCAAAAAGCTTTTTAAAATCATCAACCTCTGATTTCGGGACAAACCCTACCATGTAAAATTTGTCTTTATACTCTGCAACATTATGCCGAAGTTCAAACAAATCGTACCTGTATTTCAAAAAACTGAAAAGTTCATTAAGCTCTCCGGCATTTTCACTGATAAGCTTATTTTGTTCATTTTCATAACCAGAAAGCTCCTCTTCAAGCTTTTTTATTTCAGCTTTAAGAATTTCATCTTCCTTTTCGGGTGTTTCCTTTACATATTCAGGAATTTTTATGATTTCAAAATAAAGTGAACGAAAAATATTATCTGCATCGGAAATACTGTCGGCAGGCGCAAAATAAAATCCCCACTGATACGTTCCATCATCATCATACGGAACAAAGATGAATGTTCTGTCATCGTAATATGAAAGCTTTACCGAACTTTCACAGGGAAGTCTGCCAAATCTCACAATAATATGAGTACATTCAAACAGCTTCTGAAAATCAAATTTCATCCCTTTAAGATGACTAAGCTGAGTCAATATCTGCTTTCGCTGAGTAATCTTATTGCTGCATTCGCTGATTTTCCCAGTAACATCTTTAAACGTTTTCTCAAGCCTTGATATTTCTGACTCCATTTCCTCCTTAGTCATGACAAGCTCTCTGGCACTGTCACTTTTCTGAAACGAAAACCCATTTCCAGTGTCAATAGATATAAGACGCTTTAAAAAAGATTTATAAGGATTATCACTTTCAATCTTAACAAACACACCTTCCGAGGCGGCTTCTTTTGCGGCATCGGCTATATGGAAATATCCACTCTCGACACATTTTGAAAGAGCTCTGTCAAGATGCTTCATAAGACCAATAATCGTTACAAACTCCATCTTTTCAATAGACATTTGCTTTCCCTCCCCTCTATGGCATTACAATAAGGTTTTCCATGTATGAAATACTTTTATTGTATC
Source organism: uncultured Oscillospiraceae bacterium (assembly GCA_934463345.1). Lineage (GTDB taxonomy): Bacteria > Bacillota > Clostridia > Oscillospirales > Ruminococcaceae > Porcipelethomonas. The sequence goes on from CAKSJL010000172.1 coordinate 1,366, forward strand.
TTATTCCCTCTATAATATTTATAATATTTTTGAGTTCGACTTCCTGTAAATACATCAGGGAAAAAATACTTACAGCCGCATCTTCAGAAAACATCAGGGATTTTCTCGCCATTGAGCATCTTATTTTTATAACCTCACGCTCAAAATCTGCACTCTCCATATTATCTGTCAGCTGTTCCATTTTTCTGCCGTATGAAGTTCCGGACAACATACGCAGGTATTCCTCCGCAGAAGCTGTATTAAAAAGCATGCGCTGCTTCTCTTTTGACAGCCTCCCGTAAAAAGGAAGCATATAATTTTCAAGAGTCTGAGCATCTGCTTTAAAATACTTTTTCATGCGATATGCATTTACAATATTTATC
>CAKSJL010000173.1 GCA_934463345.1 uncultured Oscillospiraceae bacterium
GTGCTGCTCAGTCTGAAATTCCTTCTCTTAAAACCAAAATAATTGTTGATAAGAAGATTGATGGCTGGGAATACTTTGAAGAAAAGATTGCTGAATTTTCAGACACATTTGAACGTCCGGCAGGGGAAGAAGCAAACAAGTGGAATGATATTATGCTTGTTTATTTTACATCTGGAACAACAGGTATGCCCAAAATGGTGCAGCATAATTTTGCGCACCCTTTGGGACACATTGTTACAGCAAAGTACTGGCAGCAAGTTCAGGAAAATAAGCTTCATATGAGTGTGTCAGATTCCGGATGGGCGAAGTTTGGCTGGGGAAAAATATATGGCCAATGGATCTGCGGTGCTGTTATTTTTGCATATGATATGGATAAATTTATTCCACTCAATCTATTGAAAAAAATAACAGAATATAAAGTTACAACATTCTGTGCTCCGCCAACTATGTTTAGATTTATGCTTCAGGAAGATGTAAAGTCGTTTGACCTCTCAAGTATCAAAACCTGTTGTATTGCTGGGGAACCTTTAAATCCTCAGGTATTCAATGACTGGTATGAACTTACTGGTCTCAAGCTTCGTGAAGGTTTTGGTCAATCAGAAGGATCAGTTCTTATTGCTAATTTTAAATGGCTGGAGCCTTCGGCTGGTTCTACAGGAAAACCTGCACCTTTATATGATATTAAGCTTATCAATGATGAAGGTAAGGAATGTGGTCCTGATGAAGAGGGAACAATCATAATAAATGATGTAAAAAATAATCCGCCAATTGGATTATTTACGGGCTATTATCAGAACCCCCAAATGACCAAAGATATTTTGTACGGCAAATATTATGATACTGGTGATGTTGCTGTAAAGGATAAAAATGGTTATTATTGGTTCATGGGCAGAAATGATGACGTAATCAAATGCTCAGGCTACAGAATAGGCCCTTTTGAAGTTGAAAGCGCTATATTGGAACACCCGGCAGCTGTTGAATGTGCTGTAACGTCTGCACCTGATCCAATCAGGGGACAGGTTGTAAAAGCTACAATTGTTCTTGCTAAGGGCTATAAACCGAGCGATGAACTGACAAAGGAAATTCAGAACCATGTTAAAAAAGTGACTGCTCCCTATAAATATCCAAGAATTGTTGAATATGTAGATGAACTTCCAAAAACAATTAGTGGAAAAATTAAGAGAAAAGAAATACGTCAGAAAGATAATGATGTAAAATAATATCCTATAGATACCCGGAGGAAATATGAATCAGCGGCTTCCATATTTACAGCAAAAAACATTACAGCTTACAATTTCTCCGGGTGTTTATCTTATGAAGAATAAACATAATGAAATAATATATATAGGTAAAGCAAAAAATTTAAAAAACAGGGTTACAAGTTATTTCAGAAATAATCCCGATCATACTCCTAAGGTAGCTAAAATGGTCGAAAATGTTTTTGACTATGACTTTATTGTAACTGACAGTGAATATGAAGCCCTTTTACTTGAGTGTAGCCTTATAAAACAACATAAGCCTAAATATAATATTTTACTTAAAGATGACAAAGGTTATCATTATATAAAAATTTCAGATGATATATTCCCCAGAATCACTGCTGAAAAACAAACTGATAAAAAAGGAGTATATCTC